>JAQGPI010000464.1 GCA_028293175.1 Verrucomicrobiaceae bacterium
TGCTGTGGGATGACAACAAGAAGGATACCTCGGTGGCTACGCTGCGCGAGTTCGTCACCAAGTACCCCGATCATCCCTTCGCCGCCCAGGGCAACCTGAGCCTCGCTTCCCGCCTGGAATCCATGGGCGGCAAGGACGTTGCGGAAGCGAAGACGATCTTCGAAAAGCTGGCGAAGGATGAAGGCAAGTCCGACATTGGTTCTCTCGCCCAACTGCGTCTAGGCGACTTGCTTTGGAACGAAGGCAAGGTCGACGAAGCCAAAAAAGTCTATGAAGGACTGCCGCAGAGGATGACAGGCAGCCCTTTCTTTGAACACAACTCCGAGCGTCTGAAGTGGCTTGCTGCTGGCCTGCCTGCGAAGGAAGTGGAAGGCCCCAAGCCGCCGCCGGATTCGATCAAGGCACCGTCGATGAATCTGAACTCCGGCGCTTCCAAGTCGCCGCTCGGCTCGCTGATGCCGAACCTGAAGGAAGCTGTTCCAGGTGCTAAGCTGGATGTGAAGCCTGTGGCCGTGCCTGCTCCCCCAAAGCCCGGCGTCGCTACCCCTGGTGCTGCCTTGCCAGTGCCCACACCTCCCGTGAAGGCGACGCCTCCTGCGGCCACTACTTCTGCTCCCGTGCAGGCACCTGCTCCTCCTGCATCTCCGTCTCCTGCCAAATCCGCTCCAGAGCCCGCAAATCCGGCCAAGCCGAACTCGGCCACCCCTGCTGCGACGTCGGCTCCCGTGGTGCCACCGGCACCGTCTACTTCCGACAAGAAGTAATCGAGCGAACGAACGTTTTCATTTTAGACCAACGAAGCGTCAAACTTCGTTGGTCTTTTTGTTCCAAGTCAGGACTGGCGCTCCTTTTGAGATTCCGAACCTCAAGGCAGCCGCTCCGCTGCCTTCACCTCAAGTGCCACCATCGTTCCATCCGCATTGCGGCAATAAAGCACGCCATTCGCGAGCACCGGAGCGGTCCAGCATTTGCCACTCAAGACCTGGGCGGTCACTAGCGGGTCGTAGCCAACAGGCGATGCTTTGGCGATGGTGAGTTCGCCCTGTCCAGTGAGAACGATCAGTTTGTCCTTGGCTACAATGAGGCCACCGGCTTTCGGCGAAGGCACCTTCCAAGTGACCTTGCCAGTCGCCACTTCCAGGCACTTGAGCTCAGGTTTGGAACCTTCGTCGCCGTCAATGCCGTACACGTAGCCGCCTACCAACACCCCTGGATTCATCTGCGTACGTAGGTCGCGGTTCTGCCAGACAACCGCTGGCTCCCCCGCACCCGGCTTTATGAGCGCGCAGCCTTTGCTGTAGCCGGTGGAAATGAGGAACTGATCGCCAGCAATGATCGGGTCAGCGGCGTTGATGCCATAGCGGGTGACCCACTTGAAAAACCACTGCTGCTTGCCGGTTGCGATATCCACGGCGTAATAGCCCTTGGTATTGGCAAAGGTCGCCAGCGACTGATCGCCCTTTTTGTAGGGCAAGGGGGTGTTATAACCAGCCGATTCATTGCCGGACTTCCATTTGATTGCGCCTGTCTCCTTGTCCAGAGCCATGCCGTAGTCACCTACGTTGAGGATCAGCAGTCCTTTTTGCACCAAGGGCGAGCCTGCAAAACCCCAGTCAGGAATGGTCGCTCCCGTTTCGGTCGCCACATTCTTGTTCCAAAGGACCTTGCCGGTCGCAGCCTCAAAGCAGAAGACGTCGCCCCAGCGGCTGAGAACGAACACTTGGCCACCGCTTACGGTGGGCGTGCCGGTGGGGCCACCCTCGAAATACTTGTCGCCCAGCTCTGCTTTGTAGCTGTGCTTCCACACTGTCTTGCCGCTCTTGGCATCAAGACAGAACACCGTGTCCTGGTCCCCGGTGTGACCGATGGAATAGACTTTGCCGTTGGCCACGCTGAACGAGCTGAAGCCGACGCCGAGTTCCGCTTTCCATAGGACTTTGGGGCCTCGGGCGGGAAAGGCGGAGACCGCCTCATCCGAGACGCCATTTCTATGAGGACCGCGCCAATGAGGCCAGTCGGCGGCTTGAACGGTACAAGAGATTGCGAGGGCTGAAAGTAGGGCAGTACGCATGATTATGGGTAGCAGGCTTTGGGAATAATGCCAACGCGAAGGGAGTGCTGGTATGACTTGTGCATAGAAGCGCTCAGTTGTTGCAACTTTTTACATGACGACGGGCCGGGGCTTGCCAAGTTCGGAGCCTCACATTCGGATCACAGTTATGGCACTTGTATCAAAGGGACTTGAAGGAATCATCGCGGCTGAAACACGCATCGGAGACGTGCGCGGACAGGAGGGCGTGCTGCTTTACTGTGGCTACGATATCAATGAACTGGCGGGCAAGGCCACCTACGAAGAGGTGCTCCACCTTCTCTGGCACAACCGCCTGCCCACCAAAGTGGAGCTAGACAAGCTGACCACCGCCCTGCGTGCCGAACGTGAACTGCCCCAAGGCGTGATCGACTACCTCATGGGCGCTCCCAAGGATGCACGGCCGATTGATGTCATGCGCACTGCCGTTTCCATGCTGGGCAGCTACGACACCCATCGCCATGATTTGGACATGCCAAAGGAACTGGCCACTGCTATCAAGCTGGTAGCCCAGATCGGCATCGTCGCCGCTTATTTCCATCGTGCCCGTTCCGGCAAGGAACTGCCTCCCTGCCGCAAAGACTTGAGCGAAGCCGCCCACTTCCTTTACCTGATGTCCGGGGAGGTGCCTTCCAAGGAAGCCGAGCAGACCCTGGATGTGGCCTACGTGCTCCATGCCGAGCATGGCTTTAACGCCTCCACCTTCACCGCTCGCGTGGTCTCCTCCACCCTGAGCGACATGTACAGCGCAATCAGCGCGGCCATCGGAGCCCTGAAAGGACCGCTTCACGGCGGTGCCAATGAAGGCGTGATCCTGATGCTGGAAGAAATCGGCAGCGTGGACAAAGTGGATGCCTGGGTCGCAGACGCCCTGGCGCAAAAGAAGAAGATCATGGGCATCGGCCACCGCGTGTACAAGGTGCTCGACCCCCGCGCACCGCATCTGCAGGCCATGGCGGTAAAACTCACTGAACAGCTTGGCGAGCCCAAGTGGATTCAGATGAGCGAACGCATCGCGACCATCATGCGCGAGCAGAAGGGCCTAAATGCGAACGTCGATTTCTACAGTGCCACAGTGTATCACAGCCTGGGAATTCCTACCGACCTCTTCACCCCCATTTTTGCCATCGCCCGTATGAGCGGCTGGACGGCCCACGTGCTGGAACAATGGGCCGATAACCGCCTGTTCCGCCCGCTGAGCGAATACGTCGGCCGGCCCTACGGCCAGAAGTTCGTACCGATCAGCGAGCGCTAAGATCACAGGAGATCACGCAAATTCAAACCACCGGTCAGGTTCCGTCCTGCCGGTGGTTTTTGATGTCATCAGCTTTGGTTCAACGGAAAGAAGAGCATACAGTGAAGCACCGATTTTCGGCGACTACTCACCCAGCGTAAAGGCTTCGCTCTTCATCACGATGTTCAGCGCTTTGCGATAGGGCGCGGGCATGGGGAGCGAAGCGATGGCTTCCTCCGTAATGAATTGAAACGCCGGATCGTCCGCTATCGCCATTGGCGCGGCGTGTATCCATAGTGTCACTTTATAGCGGGTGATACCATAGGTCATCTTATGCAGCACCGGCGGCAGCTTCGCCAAGCCCTCGGGCAGCGGTGGCAGCTTCCATAGACCGGTGCGGCGATTGCCCGTCTCCTGCTCCAGTAAAATCGTTTTGTCTCGCCGCAGGAAGAACACCCGTTCGGTGACCTCCGTTATCGTGGTCTTCTTGCCTTTCACTGGCAAGGAAGCCGGTTCCGTGGCTCGGCAAAAGCCATGCACAGGACAACGCAAGCAGTCAGGCTGGCCCACACGGCACAGGGTTTGCCCCAGCTCCATCAACGCTGAATTGAAGTTCCCCGGATGACCCGCAGCTTTCACCAAGGTGGTGGCGCGTTGCCATAGGCGCTTCAATCCTTCAGTCGAATCGATGGGCGTGGCATCGTTGAATACTCGCGAAAGCACACGCGCCACATTGCCATCCACGATGGGCTCTGGCAGGTCGAAGGCAAAGCTGGAGATGGCACCGGCGGTGTACGGACCGATGCCGGGCAGGGCCAGGATTGCCGCAGGATCGCTCGGCATTTGCCCGCCGTGACTGGCAACGACTGCTTGCGCGAGCTTTTGCAGGTTCCGCGCCCGACGGTAATAGCCCAGCCCCTCCCATGTGCGCAGCACGTCCTCTTCGCTCGCGACCGCAAGGGTGGCAAAGTCAGGAAAACGAGCAAGCCAGCGAGCATAGAACCCCCGCTCTAGCACCGTCATAATTTGCGTTTGTTGAAGCATCACCTCTGAGACCAGGATGGCGTACGGATCGCGAGTTTGCCGCCAGGGGTAGTCCTTGCGATGCTTCGCAAACCATGTCTCCAATGCACTGGCAAAGTCTTCCGGAGGGCTGGCGGGTGCGGGATTCATGAAGGCTTGCGAGGCTAGCGGACCCTAGCCTTGGTGCAAGCCGCGACGCAGAAACCCTTTGACGCTGCGGGTGCGCTCTTCCTCATCATTCCCACCGATGCCCGCCATCACCACCTACACCAAGCCACTGACCACTGAGCAGGCCAAAAAGCTGCGCGGGGAGATCAGTGACCGCGGCTTCACCTTCGAGACGAAGCAGTACTGTCTCTATGCCGCGAGCAAGCCCGGCCTGAACGTGCTGGTGTATGAAAAAGGGCCGAAGGTGCTAGTGCAGGGCAAGCATACCGAGGACTTCGTGCTCAACACGCTGGAGCCTCTCATTTTGGGCAAGGCAGAAATGGGTTATGAGGAGGTGGTGAATCCGGACATGTTCACCGCGCACATCGGCGTGGATGAAAGCGGCAAGGGCGACTTCTTTGGTCCACTGGTCATTGCCGGCGCTTATGTTGATGCGAATGTCGCGCGAGCACTGCAAGCCGCAGGCGTCATGGACAGCAAACGCATCGGCAGCGATGCGCGCATCCAGTCCATCGCCCGTTCCATCCGCGCTACCCCAGGCATCGCCTTTGAAGTCATCGCCATTGGTCCGGAGAAGTACAACCAGATGTACGCCTCCTTTGGCAATCTCAACCGCCTGCTGGCCTGGGGCCATGCCAAGGTAATCGAGCAACTGCTGATCCAACGTCCCGATTGCCCGCGTGCGCTGTCCGATCAATTTGCCAATCCCGCTATCTTGCAGCGGGCTTTGCAGGAGCGCGGCAAGAGTATCATTTTGGAACAGCGCACTAAGGCAGAAAGCGATCCTGCCGTGGCGGCGGCTTCTATTCTGGCACGCGAGAAATTTGTCTCCTGGCTGACCGAGGCGGAGACACGGCTTGGCTGTCGCTTGCCCAAAGGCGCATCCGCGGAAGTCAAGGCCTGCGCCCGTGAACTCGTGACTAGGCACGGCGAAGCAACGCTTCGAACAGTTGCCAAGGCCCACTTCAAGACCTATGCCGAAGTCATGGGCATCGCGCCCCTCGAATAGCCTCACCGATCCCTTTGCACCACGTACACAAATGCTGGCGGCACATTGCCCCACACAACCGCAGTCATGCGCAACCGGCCCGGCTGCCGTTTCAGCAGCTCGCAAAAATGACGGCCACCGGGCAGCTTGTGAAAACCCCAGTAAGCAAAGGTGGCGAAGCAGCCTCCCGGCACTAGCCGCTTCATCACGTGGTCGAGAATGTCTTTTTGAAGACTCTCAGGAAACGCCGTCCAGGGCAGTCCGCTCACGATCGCATCAAAGGCCTCGCCTACCGGGAGGTAGGAGTCAAAATCGAACTCCTGGGCTGCCGCCGCAGCGAAGTCAAACCCCGGAAAACGCTGCTGCAACGTCTCCACGAAACGCTCATTCATTTCGATGCCAAGATAGTTGGCGGTACGCGGCAGGCAGTCCTTGATCGCGTGAGTGAAGGCACCAGTTCCCGGTCCAAGTTCAAGTACACGGCGGGCATGCGGCACGTTCGCAGCCTCCACCATCCGATGTGCCAGCGCTGGCGACGACGGAAGGATTGCCCCCACCGTCTTCCAGTTTCGAAGAAATTCGAAGGCAAAACTTGAGGAGGACATGCTTGCGCTTCCTTATCATCGAAGGGAGTTGACGCGAACACTTTTCGAGGCTTGAGAGTGTTAACTGCCATGTCCTGTCGCTTGCCACTCACCCTAGTAGCCGCAGCCCTGCTATTAAGCAGTTGTGGTTCCACCCTGTGGAAGATCCAACTCAAGGATGGCCGAGAGTTTATCTCCAAGTCCGAGCCGGAATTGCAGAAGAAGACCGGCTACTATCGCTACAAAAACCTGCAAGGCCGCGATGCGCTGTTGCAGGCTCAGGAAGTGCTGATGGTGGAACAGCAGTAGCATGGAGCGACGTCTCGTTCTTGCCTCCACCTCCCCACGCCGATCGCAGCTCATGCGTGAGGCAGGTTATGTTTTTGAAGTAGCTTCATTTGAAGTGGAGGAAGCCTACGACCCTTCACTCACTTGTGAAGCGCTAACGATGGAGAACGCTCGACGCAAAGCGGTAGAAGGTGCGCGCCGACATCTCGATGCCCTGGTGATCGGCGCGGACACGCTCGTCTACATCGATGGCCATCCCCTATCGAAGCCTGCTGACATGACGGAAGCCCGGGCCATGCTGCACCGGCTCTCCGGCCGCACACACCAAGTTTGCACCGGAGTGGCCCTTGCTAATAATGGCGGCAGCGAGGTGACGACTTTCGCCACGATCACAGATGTCACTTTTAAGACTCTCAATGACGCCGCCATCAGCTCGTATCACGACCTGGTACAGGTGCTCGACAAGGCAGGAGGCTACGCCGTGCAGGAGCATGGCGACTTGATCGTGGAGCGTGTGGAGGGCTCCATGAGTAACGTAATCGGGCTGCCCATGGAGGCGCTCGCTGAGCACCTTGGCCACGTTCAAACAGAGCCCTGTTGACCGCACGACGAGGAACACTTCAATGCTCGGAGGGCGGACACACCTTAGAACGCCGCCCCATGCCTAGCCTCAGCCCTCTGGCAGCGGCTTGCGTTCGATCTCGCTGATCATGGTATGAATGTGGGGCTTTTTGCCCTCACGCGGCTTCAATGTCGCGAGACTGTCTGAAAACGATCCCCAATGAAGCACCTGGATGTTCACTTTGCGGGCACCCCAGTCGTTCATGGTAGACTTTGTCGGCGTGTACAAATCGATGGTCTTGGTGCCTACCAGTGCGGAACCGTAATCATCCACCTCGTAAGTGTAGGGCTGGCCCTCGATCTTGAAGGAAGTGCCCACCGGATAGACGGACCAGTCCGCAGCGGCGCTCCGAACGTCGCCATACTTTAGATTACTGCCGACGGCGCTCTTGGCTCCGTAAACGACGTGATCACTCTCCGTGTGGGTATATGCGGTCGTTTTGACGTCACGAATGACGCCTCGGTCGATGCTGGTAACTTTTCTGCTATGTTGGGAGGAACTAGCGCTTTCGCAGGCAACAGATCCCGCGCAGAGCGCGGCCAACAATATCAGACGTAAGTTAGGCATAGGCGATTTAGTGGTCCAAGAGAAGGAGTGCCAGCATTGACAAACTCCATCAGCGGACGTTCAAAAGAAAAGTGTACTGCCATACACTTAGCGTTACATTAGCCAGAGGCACCCCGTATTTACCGCCTTGGGATATAGACAAAGCGATATACTCTATTGAGCAGAACAAT
>JAQGPI010000058.1 GCA_028293175.1 Verrucomicrobiaceae bacterium
GCGTTGGACCCTTCCGCCCCTCACCCCAACCCTCTCCCGCCGGGAGAGGGAGTTTGCACTGGAGATATCAAAGCATCTCGTTTTGACGAGACGAGAAACAGTCTCCCTCTCCCGGGGGGAGAGGGCAGGGGTGAGGGGCCTGAACGTCCCATGACGATTAGAAGCTCCTAGCCTCATGCTGCCAATCGTTCTGCTTCCTCTTCCACCACCGCCTCCGGCAGCTGCACAACAGCGCAGCCGATGCGCTCAAATACCGCCGTCTCCACCGTCAGCCCCGGACCGAAGGCCATGGCACCGGTCAGGGCGCGTTCGGTATCAGCGGATTCGAGCAGTTCCTTCAGCACAAACAGCACCGTGGCGCTGCTCATGTTGCCGTAGCCGCGCAGGATTTCGCGCGAGGCATTCAGCGCATCGGGTGCAAGCCCCAGGCTCTCCTCCACACGATCCAGGATGGCGCGGCCACCGGGATGCACCGCCCATTCCTGAATGTCCTCCAAGCTCATGCCCTTGGCCCGCAGCGAGTCGCTGAGCATCTGCTTGATGTTGCTGCCGATAATGTCCGGACTGTAGGAGGAAAGCACCATGTTGAAGCCCTCGTTGCCAATGGTCCAGGCCATGTCCTGTTCGCCGGAAGTGACCAGCGAGGTGTTGAAATCGCGCACCACAAAAGCCGGGCGACCAGGGACGGGTTTGCGTGCGCTGACGATGGCAGCCGCGGCACCATCAGCGAACAACGAATTCGCCAGCAGGCTGTCCGCCCGCTCATCGATTTGCAGGTGCAGCGTGCACAGCTCCAAGCACATCACCAGCACCACGGCCTTCGGGTCGGCTTCGCAAAACTGAGCCGCCATGCGCAGGCCGGGAAAGGCGGCGTAGCAGCCCATGAAACCGAGCGTGTAACGCTGGACATGGTTAGACAAACCCAGCTCGCGGATGATGTGATAATCCGGCCCGGGATTGACGAAACCGGTGCAGGAAACGAAGACGATATGGGTGATATCCTGTGCGGTGAATCCTTCCGCATGGTCGAGCGTCTTGCGCGCTAGCTTCACCGCCAGCTCGCGCGCCGCTTTGGCGTAGAGCGCATTGCGATCACCCGTGGCGGGCGAGATGGGAATGCCATCCGGCCCGGGCTTGTAAAGCTCCGGCTCGCGGCCCGGCAGGAAGTCGCCGCAGGCGCTATGGCGTGTCTCGATCCCCGAGCGATCGTGGATGGCGCTAATCATGCGCTTGGTTCGTGGCACCCGGCTCCAGCCCATCATGCAATCGCGTGCAAAGGCCTGACTGTAGATAAACTCGGGCACCTCAGTGCTGATGTGGTGGATGCAGACAGGCATGGGATCAGTCGGCGCGTTTAAGCTTCACACTGGCGTGTAGTTTGATGGTGTCACCATCCGGATGTCAGCATCTTCGACCACACGATAATGCCGCTGTCCCTGAGTGAAAGCTTAAACTCCAGCCATCGGACGATAACACTTCGTTCACAGGGCTGCTTTAGCCGGGTCAGAAGCACCAAAGGCTTCAACGAGCTTTCATCAGAGCTCCGACACGCATCCACTCCAAAGTGCGCATGCGAACTGCTGGCATGAGCACGAATCATTCCGCAGCGAAGAGAGAACTTATCGAACCCCATCCTGGCGATAAACGGTATGTCCGCCGTGATGAACAAGGCCAGTTCAAAGAGAGCGATGACGTGGGCAAGTCCCTCGCGGCGGATCGCCGTCAACACGCCAAAACCGTCGCGGCCAAAGGCCAGGGCGACAAGGGGGACAAAAAGTGACTCTTCCCCCTCCGAAGCTTAAGCTCCACAACCTTCACTTATCACCCATGAAACGAACCAAAGCGGCCCGGTACCTTCTTGCAGGTTTCTCGGCCATCCAAATGACGTTGGTCGCCGAAGACAACAAGGCCAGCCCTGGAACCTCCAGTCAGCTCCAGTTAATGAAGCCCATCGACGCCGCTTCCTTGAGTGATCCAAGGATTATCGCAGAGGAGCGGAAGGCTCAGTTTCAGCGTCTGGATGCCGACGCCGATGGGCGGCTTACCGATCTGGAGTTTTCGCGTATCACTGGACTGGCGCGGCGTATCGGAAGCGGAATTGGCACCGCTGGAGCTAATACTCCCGAGCCCGAAGGAAATGCCCTGATACCCACCGGCGACATCCCACAACTGTTCAAGCAACTGGAAGCAAACAAGGACGGCGTACTGACCCTTGACGAATTTCAGCGGATACCGCTGTCGAAGCCCAGCGAAGTGCTGGAGGCGGTGAATACTGACAATGCGAATATCACCCGCAGCACGGGTGCAAATGTAGGCAGGCCCTCGCTCTCGCATTTGGATCGATCCGCTCTCTTTCATCGCCTGGACAAAAACGAGGATGGCAGCCTGGATATGACTGAATTCGGCAAAATGACCGGAACCGAACTGCCTTCCCAGGATCATGGGACCGTTTTTCACCGCCTGGATTTGGACAATAACAGCAAGATCAGCAAAGAAGAATTCCGCAAGCTCCCCGAGGGTCCTGCGACGCCGCCTAATGCCAACCGGTAGTGACTGAGCCTGCCTGACCAAGGCGGCGCTACTTCCTACCGGTTTCCAGCGAGCGAGGGCACCTTGACCCTCGCTCGCGTGAGAAGCCAAGACCTTAGCGGCGACTGCGCTGTTTTACTGCTGGTTCCGCTTCTTGTGCGCGGCTTTTCTTTGCCGGTCCATCTAGCGTGGTGCGGCCGGATGTGGGAGTGGCTTTAAGCACTTGGAATTCCTGGAGTGCGGGAGATTCCACGATGGTGATGCCGTCGGATGTGTTCCAGGGTGCGGTCACATCCATTTCACCGTCGTCGCCGGTGCCGGTGGAGTCGTTGTACCACTGATCCACAATGCCAGGGGTAGGGGGGATAAGGCCGACAGAAAGGGCACCTTTGCCGAGGCTATCGAGGGCCTGCATGAATGCGCGCATGTGCGTGATTTCACGAGTCATGAGGAACTGCAGGGCGTCGATGGTTCCGCGGTCGTCGCAGAAATTGATCAGCCGTTCATAGACGATTTTAGCTCTCGCTTCCGCAGCAATGTTGCTCCGGAGGTCAACGTCGAGCTCGCCGGTGATCTTCAGGTAGTCTGAGGTCCATGGATTGCCCATGGAGTTGCACAGGGCCACGCCGCCACCGCCAGCAATAGCGATGAGGGGATCGGCCTCGGCTGCCTCCCCATTGAGCTTCATCGGCTTCAGATGCATGCGGGCAAGCGTGCCGATGACTTCCAGGTGGCTGAGCTCCTCGGTTCCGATGTCCATCAGGAGGTCCTTGCAGGCCACGTCCTCACAATTGATTCCTTGGATGGAGTATTGCATCGCTGCAGCTAGTTCTCCGTTTGCGCCTCCGAACTGCTCGAGCAACATGTTGCCAAAGCGAGGGTCCGGCTGGCCAATGCGGACTGTGTACATGAGTTTTTTTATGTGGTGATACATGGCGTATTTGGGTTAGGATGATGAATGACATTAACGTCATCTCTCATCGGCAGCCCGCTCGCTCCTGGCTGGGTATCAGCGAGAATTAAATAGCGAAGGCCTGAGCAACAATTGTCCTGAGTTGCGGCTATCATTCTCAGAGCGCGGTCTTGGGCCACGAGAACGGGTGTTATGATGGCTCTGAAATATCCCTGAGATTTGCTCAGAAACGCACCCGCTGATGCACTGGAAGCGTACTGAATGCCTGATTTGCGCTGCCTGAACGGTTGATGTTGACGGAAACAACCGAACTTGTTAGTGACAAGGAGGTTCGCACTGTTAATCTCAAGGGCGATTTTCGCCCATTAATGTTTCCCCGTATCCGTATTCTGGCATGCTTTATATTGTCGCCGACCGCACGATTTGACTGGTTCCTGGCGGCAAAATTTTCCATTTTGGTATGATGACAAAGTTAATCTGCGCGTCCCTACTGCTCATCCTGGGCGGCATTGGCCGTGCCCAAGCTCCTAAACCTCCTGTCGCACCTGCACCAGCCCCTAAGGCTCCGGCAGCACCTGCGGCCCCCGCCGCTCCAGCAGCCCCGGCCATTGATGCCGCGTCGCCCGATTTGCAGACGGCAGTCACGAAGGCCTATGAAGAAGGCTTTGCGCTCATGCAGGAGGGCAAGTTCAAGGAGGCGCTCGACAAGGTGAATTTCATCACCTCCAAGATGGCGAAGCCTTTTGCGCCCGTGCGCTTCATGGAAGGCGCCTGCTGGTTCAATCTCGGCGACTTCGCCAAGGCATCGACGGCTTTCGAGACCTACCTGAAGGAATACCCCACCGAGACGGATGTGAATGGCGTGAAGATGGGCCTGGCGCGCTGCTACCTCAAGACCGGCAAGGATGAAGATGGTGTGAAGCTGCTGCTGGAAGTGGCCGGCGTGCCGGAGCTGAAAGGCGAAGCAGGCCTCTTGCTGGCGGATCATTACAAGAAGGCGAACAACAACGAGGAAGCCCTCAAAATTCTGACCAGCATCGTCGCCGATGGCGTGCGCTCGCCGGAGCAAATCCAGGCGGCGCTGATGGCGGCGGACATGTATGTGGCGGCTGGCGAGACCGACAAGGCCGGCCAAATGCTGGAAAGCGTCAAGGGCGGCGGCGGCACCTCCGGCGAAAACGTCATCCAGCTCAACAACCTCGGCCTCAAGCTGGGCGATAAGATGCTGGAAGAGAAGGCCTTCCGTCAGGCCCTCACTGCTTATCAGTCGGTGCGCCGCAAGAGCGAAGTGGTGCGCCTGCAGAAGGAGCGCATTGCCAAATTCCAACTGGCGATCAGCAAGGCCAAGAGCGGCAAGGAAGATCTGGAAGCCAAGATGGCGGCGGACAAGGGCATGCTCGATGAGCTAGAAAAGCGCACGGATTACGATGCCTCATTGTTCTACCGCCTGGGCCGCTGTTATTTTGAAATGCAGCGCCCCTGGGAAGCGATCCTGGCCTTCGATGCCATCGTCACCGAGTTCAAGGATTTCCCGCAGCGCGACAAGGCGATGTACGGCCTTATCATGGCCAATGCCTCGCTGAAGCGCATCAAGGTGGCGCAAGAGCAGTGCGAGCGCTTCATTCGCGATTTCCCCGACAGCTCGGAAGTAGGCACCATTTCGGAGCTGTTCGGCATGCTCTCCTATCAGGTCGGCGATCTGGAAGGCGCTGAAAAGAACTTCAACAAGGCCAAGAACTTCCCGAAGGCGGACAAGGAAAAGATGCTCTACTTGCGCGGCAACGTGCTGTTTGAAATGCAGCGCTTCCAGGATGCCATCACCGAGTTCGAGATCCTCAAGAAGGACTTCCCCACCTCCGCCTATATGGATGATGCGGAGTACCGCATCGCGCTGGCTTACTTCTACCAGAACGATTTCCCCAACACGTTGAAGGCCCTCCAGGCCTATATCAAGGGCCATGCCAAGGGCCAGTACGTGATCGATGCCAAGTACCGCCTCGCCTTCATCAAGTTCCAGGGCGGCAAGGTGGATGAAGCCATGAAGGAACTCATCAGCCTCGTCGAAGAGTCCCCCAATGATCCCAATATCGCCCAGGTTTACATCCTGCTGGCGGATGGTTTCAGCCGTAAGGCGACCTCTTCGCAGAACCCCGAAGCGGACTACGAAAAGGCGCTGGAAGGCTACATGAACGGCGTTAAAAAGGCGAAGACCGAAGACGTGCTAAAGTACGCCATGGAGCAGGCCACCGAGCTGTTGCAGTCCTCCAACAAGTGGACCGAGCTCGCGGACATGTGGAACACTTACCTGAAGACGCATGACAAGGACCCGAACGTGCGGCTGAAGGCCATCTACTGGGTCACGCGCGCCCTGATTCACGATCAGAAGGTCGAAGAAGCCAAGAAGCTGCTGGCCGACAACATCCGCCCCTATATCAGCAATCCAGGCAATGATCAGGTCGAAGGCCTGATACAGCAGCTCTGCACGCTGATGGTGCCCAAGAAGCGCCGCCCTGCTCCCGTGGCGGCGGTTACTGAAGTTAGCACCACTCCCGCCGCCCGAGCAGGAGGCGAGGCACCCGCACCGGCCGCCGCGCCGGAACCGCCGGCTCTTTCACCAGCCGATGCCAAGGCTGCCGCCGCCGCCGCGAATGCCGCCGCCTTCGAGGATTTGCAAAAGCAGCTCGAAGAGATGCTCAAGCCTGACCCAATGACGCCTGTGGCAAACATTCGCATCATGTTTGCCCGCGCCTTCCTGGCGCAAAAGATGCGCCTGATCGAGCAGGCCGAAAAGATCTACAACATCATCATTGAAGTCTCGAAGCCTGAAGACTTGAGCCCCCTGCTGCTTTCCGTGGTGGGTGACAATGCCCGCAAGAAGGGCATTTTCGAAAAGGCGCAGGGCTGCTATGAGCGCCTTCAGGCGATCTTCCCGGACAGCGAATACGCCGATGGCGCGCCTGTGGGTCTGGGTGAAATCCACTTCAGCAAGGGCGAGTTCGATGCCGCTTTGAAGGCCTTTGATGAAGCTACCAGCGAGAAGTATCAAGGCAGTGGCCGTCTCCTCGATGCCACGCTGGGCAAGGCGAAGACGCTCTTGAAGCTGAACAAGCTGGACTTGGCCGAAAAGGAATATGACCGCATCGCCCGCCTGAAAGAGTGGCGCATGTCATGGGCGGAGGCGCTCTATGGCCTGGGTCAGGTGAAGGAAGCGCGCAAGGATTACGCCGGTGCCATCGCGTTCTACCAGCGTGTGTTCATCGCCCATCAGAAGTACAAGGACTGGATGGCCCGCGCCTACCTGCAATCCGCCCGCTGTTTCCTTCTCTTGAACAAGAAGGACGAAGCCAAGAAGACGCTGCAGGAGATGATTAAGCGCAACGACATCAAGGAGCAGCCCGAATTCAAGGACGCGCAAAAGGAACTGAACAAGCTGGGGAATTAGCATTTGAAAGCGATGAGGTATTTTGTTTCAGCAGTGGTAATGGCGGGTTATCTCGTCCTCGCGGGCTTGGCCCAGGGGCAGACCATCATTTTGAAGGACGGCAGCAAGCTCGGCCCCGAGCAGTTCAGGATTGAGGGTGGCAAGGTGGTGAAGCTGGTGAAAATCGGCGAGCAGACCTCCAAGGCAGCCTTGCCCCTGAACAGCGTGGCGAAGCTCGAGTGGCCCGTCTCCGAAGAACTGGTCACCGGCTCCAAGCTAATGGCCGAAGGCAAGACCGCCGAAGCCATGGCCATGCTCAAGAAGGGCATGGAAATGTTTGAGCCGCTCAAGGATGTGGAAGGCAACTGGTTTGCCGATCTCTCCTTCGCCTATGTGGAAGCACTGGTGCAGGCCGGTGAAGTGACGGACGTGGTGAAGACCCTGCCCAGCCTGAAATCCTTGAAGCTCTCCGATGCCCAGAAGCTCAAGCTCAAGATCATCCAGCTCAACATGGACCGCCAGACTGGTGCCAATGCCGACGCCGTCGTGGGTCAGGCGCAAAACATCCTGGGCGAGACGGATGACTCCAGCGTGGGCGCTTCCTTGTGGACCATCATCGGCGATGTGTACTTCAAGCAGAAGCAGTGGGAAAAGGCCCTCCTCGCCTATCTGCGCGTGCCCGTCTTCTACGGCACCCAGGTGCAAAAGGTGCCGGAGGCCGAATTCCTCAGTGCCCAATGCCTGGCGAAAATGAAGCGTTTCGAAGACGCCCAGTCGTATTACAAACGATTGATCGAGACCTATCCAGGTTCCACGGTGGCGGAAAAGGCAGCCAAGGAAAGCGCCGCCATCAACGGGCTCAAGAACGAGGACGAGACCACCGCCGGCAAGCCCGCCGCCCCCAAGACTGATGACAAGAAGGACGGCACCACCGCTGCCGCCGCCGCCGAACCTGCCCCCGCAACACCGGAAGCCAAGCCGGAAGCCGCCGCCAAATAATCCCCGATTTATCTCCATCCATCCATGCGCACCACCCTCTCCATGAATCCGCACTCCATGCAAACTCAACCAGCCAAAGCGTTCCTCCGGGCCGGCGTCTGCGCCGTGCTGATGATCGGCGGTTTCTCCCTCGTTTCCCCAGCCTTCGCCCAGGCCGATGCCAATGGCCTTAAGCCCGGTGAAACCAAGGTCACCGAATCGCACAAGACGATGTTGGAGATTTGGAACGAAGGCGGGCTAGTGATGTACCCCCTGGGCTTCTGCTCCATCATGCTCGTCTGGCTTTCTGTCGATGTCATGATGCGCACCTCGCCGAAGAACATGGCCCGCCCTGCATACATGACCCAGCTTCAGGACCTCTTCCGTGCAGGTGATTACGTCGGCGCCTATCAGTTCGCCAAGAACAATCCCTCCACCGCCACTGATGTCACCCGCATCACCCTCAGCTACATCGGCGACGGCCAGGAAGCCACCGAGTACGCCCTGGCGGACAGCCTCAGCAAAGTGAATGCCGGCATCCAGACGCGCATCAACTACCTCTCCGTTATCGGCGTTTGCACCCCGATGATCGGTCTGGTGGGTACGGTTATCGGGATGATGAAGGCCTTCGCCAACATGGGCAGCGCCGGTATCGGCGATCCGTCCGGCCTTGCGAAGTCCATCGGGGAAGTGCTTATCGCTACCGCCTCCGGTCTGTTCATCGCCATCCCGGCTTTCATCATGTTCTACCTGCTGCGCAACCGTCTCCAGGTCTCCATGCACCTTGTGCAGGAAGAACTCACCGCCCTGTTCCGCAAGATGCCTTACAGCCACCTGAAGGATTGCCACGTGGGTGAGGAAGAATTCTTCGCCGCCACACCGAACTGGGTTGCCGGCGGTGCCGCACCGGCCGCTGAGCCTGCCCATGCGTAACATGGAAGACGGGACCACCCTTTTTCACCCAATCAAACACACAGGAGGATCAAACCATGGCAGGCGGCGGAGGTAATACTGAAAGCGGCGAACCGGAGTTCCAAATTGCTCCGATGATCGACGTGCTGCTCACGCTGCTCATCTTCTTTATGAGCATCACATCGGCGCAGGTGCTGAGGATCGACAAGGAGATCCAATTGCCTGTGGCATCTGATTCCAAGAAGAAGGATGAGAACCAAGCTATGAACGAGGCCGCGCTGAACATCCGCTGGCAGGCCTTGCAGCAAAAGGCCCTCATCACTTTTGAGGACAAGCCGTATCCGGATGTTGAGCCCCTCGTGGACATCATCAAGGGCCGCAAGGACCGCAATCCCAAGTACAAGGTGGTGATCCGCGGTGACAAAAACATGCCCGCCATCGAGATTCAAAAGGTCATGACGCTCGTCGGTCAGGCAGGCATTGATGAAATCTCGTTCTCAGCCCTGAACAAAGAGTAACAACCGACTATGTCCGCAGCACCTACGAAGGGGAAAAGAAGGCGTCCCGAGGAACCTGAAGCCGTCAACATGGGCTTCCAGATTGCTCCGATGATCGACGTTGTGTTCGTCATCATGCTGTTCTTCATGGCGATGGCCGGTGCCGTCAAAGTGGAGCGCGAGCTGAAGCAGACTCTGCCCGGCATGGCCCCCGCCACCACCGATGCTCCGGATGTGCCGGATGAAATCATGGTGGGCGTGGAGGAGACCGGCTCCGTCACCCTCAATGAAGAGGAACTCGACCCTGCCACCAGCAAAATGATGCCCAATTTCACCGCGACCATGAAGCGGCTGAAGGACGAGGCGGATAACCGCAAGGCGAAGGTGCTCGTCACCATCAAGGCGGAGGAGCAGGCCAAGTATGAGCGCGTGATCGACGTGCTCAATGCCATGGCCCGCGCCCAGGTCAGCAACGTTACTTTCACCGTCGGCGGCGAGGACTAGCAGCTCCCGAGCAAAATTTGCCGCATTATTTTCCAAGATCCCGCAATGTCAGCCGTGAAGCGCGACTGACGCCCTCAAGAATTCTCTTTTCCAGCAGCCTCCGTTCTGTTTTGATCAATACAGAGGAGTCTAGCCACCGGAACCCCTAGTTAGCCAAGCCCATGAGCCAGGACCCTGCCAATCCGAATCCGCCGCCACCGCCATCTGGAGTGCCGGTGCCTGATCCGCAAGCCGGACAGCCAGGCATGCCGCCAGGATACCCGCCCCAGGGTTATCCCCAGGGCATGCCGCCCGGCTATCAGCAGCATCCCGGCATGCCGCCGGGATACCCGCCGCAAGGCTATCCTCAGGGTTACCCGCAGCAGCCGGGCTATCCGCAGGGATATATGCCGCCGCCTCCTGGTTATCCACCGGGCTATCCTCAGCAGGGCGGATATCCACCGCCTCAAGGCTATCCACCGGGCTATCCGCAGCAGCCCGGCTACCCGCAACAGGGATATCCCCAGGGCATGATGCCTCCAGGCTATCCCATGCCCTATCCAGGGCAGCCGATGCATCCGGGCTATCCGGCCCCAGGGCAGCAGCCCGGTTCCGCATCGCAACAGTTGCCCGCGCCTACGGCTGTCCCCGTGGCCGCCAATCCCGCCCCCAGCAGCCCTGCGGCTGCGGCGGCTTATGTGCCTCCGGTTGCCACTCCCGTAGCCGCAGCAGTGGCCCTGCCTGCGCCAGATTCGGTCCCGGTCCATCTTTCAGCAGCGTCCGCCATGCCTGTGACCGAACAGCACGCGGTGGGCGAGGAGGTTTTCCATCCGGCAGCCGCCCATGACTTTGGCCCACCGCCGAAGAAGAACAAGATGATCGAATGGTGGCGCACTGTCGGTGGCGGTTCGCTCACCCTCAGTATCGCCGTCCACGTCGGCATTTTCATCATCGCGGGTCTGATCATCTTCACCACCCAAACGGTGACGAAGAACGTCGATTTCCTGCCCGGTGGCGGCACCAACCAGGGAGCCCAGGCTTCCCAGGACTTGCAGCACAAGGTGCAGAACAAGAAGCAGAAATCGATCAGCAAGACCACGCCTCTGCGCAAAGTGGTGAGCACGAGCAGCAACTCCACGATGTCGCTGCCTGAAACCCCTCCAGACATCCTCAGTGTGCCCGAAGTGAGCAGCATGATGGGCGGCAGCATGGGTGCCTCCGGCGGCTTCGGCGCAGGCGGCGCAGGTGGTGGTTTCGGCAAAGGCGTCGGCATGGGCGGAGCGGCTGGCTTCGTCAGCCTGCCGCCTTCCATGCGTGCTCGTTGCTCCACGGCGGAACGTCTCGAAAAGCTGCGCCAGAATGGCGGCAATCCGGAGTGCGAGGCCGCTGTGTCGCGTGCTCTGGAGTGGCTGAAGACCAAGCAGAATCCCGATGGCTCCTGGGGCAGCGGCTACAAGGCCGCGATGACCGGCATGGCGCTGCTGTGCTACTTGGGACGGTGTGAGACACCAGAGTCGCCGTTCTACGGGGAGAACGTCACCAAGGGCATCCTTTACCTCATCGAGCTCTCGAAGAAAAACGAGTACGGCATGATCGCCGAAAACATCAAGCAGAGCGGCGCCACCTATGAGCATGGTATTGCTACTTACGCCCTCGGCGAAATGTACACGCTGGCTCGTCTGGGCTCCAAGAGCCTGCCGGGCATGCGCGATGCCTTCGAAAAGGGAGTGGAGCTGATTATCAAAAACCAAAAGGATGAAGGCGGCTGGGGCTACGGCGGCACCGGCGACATGGCCTACAACCGCGAAGGCGGCTCGGACTTGTCCGTCACCGGCTGGCAGTATCAGGCCCTCAAGGCCGCCAAACATACCGGCCTCAAGATCCCCAAGCTTACCTCCTCCATCCAGCTCACGATGAAGTACCTGGAAAGCAAGCAGACGAAGGATGGCGGCATCGGCGGCATCAACCGCGACCAGGCCTACAACCAGTGGAACCTCACCGGCACCGGCGTGCTGGGCTTGCAAACCCTCGGCAAGGGCAAGACCAGCGTGATCGACAAGGGCATCAAGTTCCTCCGTACCTTTACCGCCGCTGAACCGTTGGATTGGAACAAGAACTGCAATCTGTACTGCTGGTACTACTACACGCAGGCCTTCTTCCAAAAGGGCGGCGACGACTGGAAGTTCTACAACGAAATGCTGCTGCCGCAGTTGCTCAACAACCAGGCTCCCGATGGTAGCTGGAAGGCCGAGCGCTCCAACAACATCGGCGGCGCAGGCAATCAAGAAGGCGGCATCTACAAGGCCACCCTCTGCACCCTGCAGCTCGAAGTGTACTACCGCTACCTCAAGGTGGCCGACCGCGACGAAGAATCCTTCTTCGACAAGGGTGCCAAGTAACAGGCTCGGCTCCTGCTGATTAGCTTCGATTTTGAACAAGGGCTCTTCGGAGCCCTTGTTTGTTTTGGAGCAGAAAGATTACGGATTCGGAGCGGAATCCGAAAGGCGGTGCTCAATGCGGATTTGTCTTGTGACCGTTGTATCTACACCGTATTCTCGCGTTCCCGAGAATTCCTTTGAATTTGCCCTGCGTCTTTTTCTCATGTGCGCCTCCTTTTTGATCATGAAGAAGCCCGGGCGCGTCTTTGCCCGCCGGGCCATGGCGGCCTTGCTGGGGCTCATGGGCCTTACGGCGGTTGACGCAAGGGCGGAAAGGTCGGCACCGGTGGAGTTCGAAATCGCGCCCCTGCCCCCGCCGCCGCCCTGGCCGGTGCTGGAGGTGAAGATCGGCGATGAATGGCGCACGCCTACTACGCGGATAGCGGCCTGGGGCACCAGCGATCTGGCCCGTCGCGTACCCGTGGGGCTGGAGTATGTAGTGGCGGTGGCCGCCGGGGAGACCCAGGCCCTGGCCTTGAAGAGCGATGGCACAATGGTGGGCTGGACGGATGCCGATTATCGCACAGGCATGGAGGTGCCGCAGGGGCTGACCGGCGTGGTGGCCATCGCGGCCTGCTATGCCTACAGTGAGGCGGTGCTGCAGGACGGCACGGTGGTGCATTGGGGGGATGCGGTGTCATCGCGCGCGGGATCGCCGTTCGCCCCGCCTCGGGGGCTCACGGGCGTGAAGAAGATTGCGGCGGCGGGCGCCCACTCGGTGGCGCTGATGAACGATGGCACGGTGACGTGCTGGGGCGATGCCCGCTTTCACCAGACGAATGTACCGGCGGGGCTGGCAGACGTCACCGCAGTAGCGGCCGGGGCCGCCCACAGCTTGGCGTTGAAGAGCGATGGCACGGTGGTGGCCTGGGGTTCGAACCAATCCGGCGAAGCGACGGTGCCAAGGGATCTGGGCAGGGTGATCGCGATTGCCGCAGGCAGCGGTTTCAGCCTGGCGCTGCAGGCGGATGGCACGGTGCGGGTCTGGGGTGTGAATGGTTATGACCTTGTGCGCGTGCCTGCCGGTCTCACGGGCGTGGTGCAGATCGCGGCAGCGGGGGATCACAGCCTGGCACTGAAAAGCGATGGCACGGTAGTGGCCTGGGGCGCGGGCGGGCTGCCCTCCAATCTTGCGCCCACCGGTCCGGATGGCTCGCCCAAGATTGGCGGTGTGCAAGCGCTGGTGGCGGGCAACAATTTCAATGCGGCGATCGTCAGCTCCATAGAGATGGACCGCGCCCCGCCCGGCGCGAACAGCACCACCAGCAGCCCGCCCCTGCGCCTGCGCAATCCCGGCTCGCTCCCGCTCCTTGGCGTGCGCACGCTGGTGGGCAATGTGGCGGAGGGCAGCTTTTCGCTGGATGAGGTTAGCGACCCGATCAATCCGTTGGGGATCAGGCAACTGCAGGTGCGCTACACCCCCACGGTAGATGCGGATTCGTACACGCGGCTGCAAATCATGACCGATGTGACCCAGCGGGCGCGGGACTACACGATCTTCGCCAGATTTGCCAAGCTGGGCATGATTGATGCCCAGGGCGATGCGGTTTCCACCACCGGTGCCACGAAAGTGGTGGCCTGGGGGCAGAAAGACTATGGCGAAGGGTCTCCGCCCGCAGACCTCACCAATGCGGTGAGCATCGCCGCCGGGGGAAATATGAGCATGGCCCTGAGAAGCGATGGCACGGTGACCCACTTTGGCTGGTACAACAGCGCGCCCCCGTATCCGGGCTCCCCGCCGGATGAGGCGGTGAACATCCGCGCCATTGCGGCGGGCGACACCTTCTATCTGGGGCTCACCGATGAGGGCACGGTGGTGCAGCGGGGCGGCGGCGATACGGCGCTGATCCCCAAGGGCTTGTCCCATGTGGCGGCCATCGCCGCTGGCAGCGCGGCCCTGGCCTTGAAACAGGATGGCACGGTCGTGATCTGGGGCGACAATCCTTATTCACCTTACTTGACTCCGCCCAAGGGGCTGAAGGAGGTCACTGCCATCGCGACGGGTGATTACGGCCCCACGCTGGCGGTGAAGCTGGATGGCACCGTGGTGAGCTGGGGGATGGACAATTACGCCGATGCCGCTTTCCACTCGACCAAGCCGCCCAAGGGACTGGCCAATGTGAAGGCCGTGGCCGCCGGCCGCTATCATGCCCTGGCGCTGAAGTTTGATGGAACCGTGGTGGCCTGGGGCGAAAACGATCCCTGGGCCCACCCGGAAGTGCCCGGCCTGCTCGATGTACCGCAGGGGCTCAGCGGCGTGACCGCCATCGCCGCCAACATTTACCACTCCGCCGCGCTGAAGGCCGATGGCACCATGGTCTGCTGGGGCCCCGGCTACGCGCGCAGCACCATGGTGCCGCCACGGCTCAGCGGCGTGATTGGCATCGCCACCGGCGTGGCCCACACCCTGGCGCTCACGGAGAGCGCGGGCACCTTCGCCACCACCCCGGTGCAGCAATCGCGCTCGCACCAGCTTTCCATCAGCAACGAAGGCACCCGCACGCTGGAGAACGTGCTCGTCGTGATCTCCGGACGGGATGCGGACGAGTTCAAGATGGATAAAAAACCGTCCTCCACTGTAGGATACCATCCCGCGCCCTTCACCCTCACCTTCACCCCCAGGCGCCCCGGCCCGGCCCTGGCCGAGCTGAAGGTGCATGCCAACACGCAGGACTCCTGGTTCGTCCTGCCGCTCACCGGCATGGGCGCGCCGCCGCCGTTCCTGATCACGGCGGCGAGGGCGGGCACGCGCGGCGCCAGCTTCACTTACGCCTCTCCCAGGTCCGATCCGGTCACCGGCCTGATGCTCCAGCGCCTGACTTTTAAAAACACCACCGGCTGGCGGTTGGACGGGCTGCGCCTGAGCCTCGCGCGCCTTCCCGTCGGCATCTCGCTCTACAGCGGCAGTGATGGAATCACCCCCGGCACGCTGGAGGTGCTTTATACCAAGCCCGTGCAGGCCGCCGAAATGGTGAGCTTTGATCTGGTGTACTTCGATCCCTACCGCCGCACCGCCGCCAGCCTCAACCCGCTCATCAAGGTGGCCCCGCTCGAAGCTGCGGTGGCCAATCCCGCCCCGGTGGACGGCAAGCTCATCCCTGTGCGCCGCATCCGCGACACGGCGGCAGGCCCGCTGCTGGACTGGCCCACGGTGCGTGGCAAAATTTATGTCGTGGAGTATTCCGACAACCAGGGCGCGAACTGGCACAGCGCCGTCCACCGCCTCACCGGCGGCACCACCGGCCTGCGCTGGATCGACCGTGGCCAGCCCGAGACGTTCTCAAAACCGCTGAACAAAGCGGCGCGGATGTACCGGGTGAAGGAGCTTTAGGAGGAATGGGAGGAATGGCGCGTCCACGCCGCATCCACATTCCTCCCCTCCTTCCCATTCCTCCCAGCATTACCTCGTTGTAATGCTTGCGCGCAGGGCATGTCTTGCGTGGGGGGCGTATTAGAAGGATAAAGGCCCTGCCAATGAAAACCATGCCCACAGGTGCTGCCCTTGCCTTCCTGCTACTGCTGGCGGGCGGTGTGGTGGCGCGGGCGGACCAATCACAGCAGCCGGTGGCGGTGCTGGAACAATTCGATTACGACATCGGCAGCTGGCAGCCCGCGAGCTCGCGGCTGGTGGGCTGGGGGCGGGATGCAGCACTCATCGCCGCCATGCCGATGGGGCTGGAGGGCGTGGATCAGGTGGCGGTGGGCGATGATCATGTGCTGGCGCTGATGAGCGATGGCACGGTGGTGGCCTGGGGCAGACCGGGCAGCAGCAGTGGGGATCCTAGCCAGGGCCGTGCGCTCACGCGGTTCGGCCAAGTGTATGGCATCGCGGCGGGCGCAGCCCACAGCTATGCGCTGATGGCCGATGGCACGGTGGTGGCCTGGGGCTTGGGCGGCAGTTACATAGTGCCCGGGGTGAGGGGTGTGGTGAAATTGGAGGCCAGGAACCACTTCGTCCTGGGGCTGAAGGGCAATGGCACGCTGGCCGCCTGGGGCGATGATTGGGGCGAGATCGCGCTGCCTGCCGGGCTCACCGATATGGTGGATGTGGCGCAGGGTTACCTACACTGCCTGGCCTTGCGCCGCGATGGCACGGTGGTGGCCTGGGGCATGAACGGCAACGGCGAGTGCAATGTGCCTGCCAATCTGGGGCCTGTGAAGAGCATCGCGGCGGGCTCCGCTTTCAGCGTGGCGCTGCTGGCCGATGGCACGGTGACCGCCTGGGGCAGCAACGCACAGGGCCAGCTCGATGTGCCCGCCGGACTCAGCGATGTGGTGTGGATCAAGGCCGGTCTCTACCATGCCCTAGCCTTGAAGAAAGATGGCTCACTGGTCCGTTGGGGGGATCGCAACACGGAGCAGCCGCCGCTGCCGCCCGTGGGCGGGGTGGTGGACATGGCGGCGGGCATCTCTGCGGACTTCGTGATCGTGCGCTCGATCACCCTGGACCGCTTTGATCGAAGCTGGGCTCCCTCCGCCCGCAGCCTGCCTTTGCGCCTGCGCAATCCCAGCACCACCACGGCCATCAATGGTCTGGCGCCGGGCTTTGATCCGGTAACCCAGGGGAAATTCGCCCTCGCATCCTTCAACAAGGCAGACACCGCGACCTTTGCGCTCGATCCGGTGATCGCGCCGGGCAAGGTATCCAAGGTGTTCCAGATCGATTACACCATGTCGGCGGATGTGGATACCTTCACCCGCCTGCACAGTCCGAACGGCACCGAGCGGCCGCTGATGGATGCGACGGTGATCGTGGGCAGGGCGAAGCTGGACGTGGTGGATGTGTTTGGCGAGCGGATCTCCCTCACCGGCGAAACGAAGGTAAAGGCCTTCGGCCCGATCACTGTGCCGGAAGGGCTGAACCATGTCTCCAGCCTCGTTGCCGGACCGTGGAACAGCGCGGCGCTGAACAAGGACGGCACAGTGGCGGTCTGGGGCTTTACCGCTCCCAATGTGATCCCGCCGCTCACCGATGTCACCTCCGTCGCCGTGGGGGCCGATCACTTCCTCTTCCTTAACGGTCAGCGCAAAGTGGTGGGCTTGGGTCCGGGTTACGGCAATCTGAAGGTGATTGAGGGGCTGGCCAATGTGACCGCAGTGGCGGCGGGCGAATACCACAGCCTGGCCTTGAAGGCGGATGGCACGGTGGTGGCCTGGGGCGACAATACCTACGGCGAATGCAATGTGCCCAAGGGGCTGAAAGGGGTGACGGCGATTGCCGGAGGCGCCTCCGGTGTGTCATTGGCGCTGAAAATCGATGGCACGGTGACCGGCTGGGGCGAGAACCGTTACGGTGCCTCCAAGCCGCCTGCGAACCTGAAAAAAGTGAAGGCGATAGGCGCCGGGCGCCGCCATTCGCTGGCACTAAAGACCGATGGTACGGTGGTAGCCTGGGGCGACACACTGGGGGCGAACCCGAAAGACCCGCCCGCAGGGCTGGCCGGTGTGACGGCGATTGCCGCCAGCGAAACGCACAATCTGGCGCTGAAGGACGATGGTACCGTGGTCGGCTGGGGTGACAATTCCAGAGGCCAGCTCACCATGCCCGCCGGGCTCGATGGCGTGATCGGCGTGGCCGCTGGCGGTAACTACTCCCTGGCGCTGATGGAGGGCGCGAGCACCTTTGCCCCCACCGTTCTCGGGCACTCGCGGGTGCACCATCTTTCTGTCAAGAACATAGGCTCGCTGAAGATGGAGCTAAGCGGCGCTGTCCTCAGGTCGAACCAGGGGGGCTTCAAGCTCGAGGGGGTGGCGGCCTACAAAGGGCCCTATGATCCGCCAGTCACCCTCGGGTCCACGCCGCTGTCCCTCACCATCACCTTCACCCCCACGCACGTAGGGCCGCACGCGGCGTATCTCGAGATTTACAGCCCTGACCGGGGCGGCCCCTTCACCCTGCTGCTCACGGGCTACGGGAAGCTGCCGTCGGTGGAGGCGACAGCGGCGAAGCCGGGCACGGTCGGCGCCACCTTCACCGCCGGGCCGCTGCGCTCTGATCCACTCACCGGCGTGCTGCTCCAGCGCCTCGTCT
The DNA here is from genome assembly GCA_028293175.1 of Verrucomicrobiaceae bacterium. GTDB lineage: Bacteria > Verrucomicrobiota > Verrucomicrobiia > Verrucomicrobiales > Verrucomicrobiaceae > CAINXC01. The sequence continues at coordinate 18,203 of JAQGPI010000058.1, forward strand.
TCACCAATATCTCCGGCTACCGCCTGGAAGGCCTGCGCCTGGCGGTCTCCCACCTCGCTTCCGGCCTTTGGCTGCACAGCAGCTACTCCGGCGAGACCCCGGGCACCACGGAGGTCCTCTACCGCGCGCCCATCGGCATAGGCGAAACGGTGAGCTTTGACCTCGTGTATCAGGATGCGTACCGGCGCAATCCCGCCAGCCTCAGCCCTGTGGTGGAGGCCCTGCCATCTGAGTACGGCGGCGCCGGCGGCATGTTCGACGGCACGCTGGTGCCCCTGCGCAGCGTGCGCGATACGCCCCAGGGCCCGCTGCTGGATTTCGCCACCAAGCGCACCGAGGTTTACGGGGTGGAGTACTCGGATAACGGCGGCATTACTTGGAATGGTGCCTCGCAGGTTTTCTCCGCCACTATCCGCGTGCTGTGGATTGACCGTGGCCCGCCCGCGACGATTTCTAAGCCGCTGAACAAAGCGGCGCGGATTTACCGGGTGAAGGAATTGAATTAGGGGAGGGAGAAGTGAGGCAGTGTAGGACGATGTCCTGGCCGTCCCCTTCCATAACATGCGAGGATTAAGCTGCGCGGGTGCCAAGCATGCCTTATATTCCCGCCATGAACGCCTTTTGCATTTCCCAACCGCAAACATCGCGTTTAAGCTGGCAATCCGACTCGATCCGACCGGATCAAACCAAAAATCCACTTCAACCCCTCCGAAAATCGTCTCCCGAAGCCATAGAAAGTCAGAAAATACGCTTGCGAAGGCTTATTTTTGTGGCACTCCAGTAGGCTCCCCACCCGCCGAGTGCAAACTCGGCTCGTTTTTTCGTCTTTAAAAGCCATGAGAGTTCGTCCATCCGTCAAGCCCCTGTGTGAATCCTGCCGCGTTATCCGCCGCAAGGGTGTGGTCCGTGTCGTGTGCAAGAATCCTCGCCACAAGCAGCGCCAGGGTTAATCCAGTTTCATCCCCCAAATACCTATAACTCGTCATGGCCCGTATTCTCGGCATTGATATCCCCAACGAAAAGAAGATCGAGTATTCGCTGCCGTATGTATACGGCATCGGTCTTCCCCAGAGCCGCAAAATCCTTGCGACAACGGGCATTGATCCTAACATCCGTGCCGGACAGCTTTCCGACGAGCAGCTGACGCAGATCGTGCAGACGATCCAGGCGATGAAGCTGGTGACCGAAGGCGATCTTCGCCGTGAGCTGCAGCAGCACATGAAGCGCCTGCTGGGCATCAATTGCTACCGCGGCCAGCGCCATCGTCGCAACCTGCCAGTGCGTGGCCAGCGCACCAAGACCAACGCCCGTAGCCGCAAAGGCCCCCGTAAGACCGTGGGTGCACAGAGCGCTGCCAAGAAGAAGTAAGGCTGGCGTCTTAACCGAATACTCAGAACCGACTTTTCCCCTGTTATGGCCGATACCCCCGAAACTCCAGTGGAAGCTCCGGCTCCCGCTCCTGCCGCCGCCGCCCCCGTGGCAGCACCAGCCCCAGCCGCCGCTCCGGCTCCTGCAGCACCTGCTGCGGAAGCGCCTCCGGCTAAGCCACAAACCATCAACGACGTCTTCCTTTCCCTGGAAGGTGGCGCTCCTGAGCAGCCGAAGATCGTTCGTGCCAAGGGCTCCAAGAACGTCTCCTCCGGCATTGTGCACGTGACTGCCACGTTCAACAATACGATGGTCACCATCACCGACCGCACTGGCAACGTCATCGGCTGGTCCACCGCCGGCAAGATGGGCTTCCGTGGTTCCCGCAAAGGCACTGCTTACGCCGCCCAGGTGGTGTCACAGGATGCCTGCCGTCAGGCAATGGGCCATGGCCTTCGTGAAGTCGAAGTGCGTCTCCGCGGCCCAGGTTCGGGTCGTGAGTCTGCCGTCCGCGCCGTGCAGGCCCTGGGCGTGGAAGTCACCACCATCAAGGATGTGACCCCGATCCCTCACAACGGTTGCCGTCCGCCGAAGTCCCGTCGCGTTTAGTCGAGCCGCCTTCAATACCCCTTACGTTTCCTTCCTTTTTCTATGGCTCGATACACTGGTCCCCGTGACAAAATCGCCCGCCGCTTTGGCGTGGCCATCTTCGGCCCCTCGAAGGGTCTCGAACTGCGCAATTTCCCGCCTGGACAACACGGCGTGCGCAACACCCGCCGCAAGCTTTCCGAATACGGCACCGCCATGGCTGAGAAGCAGAAGCTTCGTTACCAGTACGGCGTGCTTGAGAAGCAGTTCCGCAAGTTCTTCGCCGAAGCACAGCGCCGCAAGGGCGTGACCGGTGAAAACCTGCTGCAGATGCTGGAGCTCCGTCTCGACAACGTGGTCTTCCGCATGGGCTTCGGCAACACCCGTTTCGCCGCCCGTCAGCTTGTCAGCCACGGCCACATCCAGGTCAATGGCGGCCATGTGAACATCGCCAGCTATCAGTGCAAGCCAGGTGATGTGATCACCACGAAGCCGAATCCGAAGAGCCAGCAGCTCATCGCCCGCTTCTTTGAGATCACCCAGGGCAACCCGGTTCCTGATTGGGTCAGCGTCGATCGCGAAGCCGTCAAGGGCACCGTGAGCCGCATCCCGATCCGCGAAGAGATCAACCCCATCGCTAACGAGCAGCTGGTGGTGGAACTCTACTCCCGCTAATCCGGAAGATCAGTACTTTGGCAAGGGACACGGGCATCGCTCGTGTCCCTTGTTTTTTGCCCGCGAACCCTTCAGGGTAGCATTTCATGGCCGCCAAACCCATCCTCGAGCAAGTGCCCCGCCATCAGGACGAGTCGTTCGATTGCGAGGTCATCCATGGGCGCGATTACGGCACGCGCTGGCATTTCCATCCCGAAGTGCAGATCACCCTCGCCATCCGCAGCAACGGCTACCGCATCGTGGGCGACAACATCTCACCCCTGCGCGATGGCGATCTGGTGCTGGTAGGCTCCGAGGTCCCGCACGTGTGGCAGCAGGACGAGATCCGCGAAGCCGCCGTGCATGCTATTGTGCTGCGCTTCACGGAGGACTTCCTCGGCCGCGACTTCCTCGCACGTCCTGAGATGGCTGCCGTGGTGAAGTTGTTGCAACGCGCCCGCCGTGGCCTGGAGGTGAATGGCAAGACCCGTCGCGAAGTCACCCAGCGGCTGCTGGTGCTTTCGGAAGCCACCGGCCTCGACCGTGTGATTGCGCTTCTCGGCGTGCTCGATGTACTCGCCCGCGCCAACGACCTGAAGACGCTCGCCAGCGCTGGCTTCCGCCCGCAACTCGACGCGAGTGACCAGGAGCGCATGGGCCGCATCATGCGCCATATTCAGGAGCACCTCACCGAGGAGATCGCCCGCGATGATGTCGCACGTATCGCCAGCCTAAGCGCTGGCGCTTTCAGCCGCTACTTCCGCAATCGCACCGGCAAGACCCTGCCAGAGTATGTGAACGAACTGCGCATCGGCCGCTCCTGCCGCTTCCTGGTGGAAACCGATGCACCCGTGACCGAAATCGCCCTCGACTGCGGCTTCCAAAACCTCGCGAACTTCAACCGCTGGTTCCGCAAGGTCACCAGCACCGTGCCCCGCGACTACCGCAGCACCTTTGGCCGCAGCCGGTGATCACGCCGCCTTCTCCCCAAACGCCCCTGTCACCTCACGGCACAATCCCAGAAACGTCTCGGCCATGAACGACAGGCGCTGGCCGCTGTAGGACACTATACCCCATTCGCGGCGCATCGAGGTGCCGGAGTAGGGGATGCTCACCAGCGAACCGGCATCCGTCTCGCGTGCCGTGACCCAGGGCGCGAGCACGCCCACTCCAAGGCCTACTTTCACCATCTCCTTAATCGCCTCCATGCTGCCCAGCGACAGGATGGCGGAGGCGGGCACGCCCATCTTCTTTAATGAAGCGAGGATGAGCTGCGAGGTCACCGCGATGCGGTCATACACAATCATCGGCTGGCCTGCGAGATCCTTGCGCGACACGCGATGCATCGTCGCTAGCGGGTGAATTGGACTAACATAGAACTTCAGGTTATCGCTGAACAACGAATGCCACTTCAAGCTGGCGGGAAAGTCCGCCTTCACACACAAGGCCAGATCCAGCCGTCCTTCATCCACTAGCTTCGCCGCCGTATCGGTATCCACCGCCGTGATGTTCAGCGTGCAGTCAGGGAAGCATTCGCGGAATTCCAGCAGCACGGCGGGCAGGAAATACTGGCACGCGCTTGCGGGTGCCGCGATGCGCAGTGTGCCTCGTCCCCATTCCTGCAAGGCCTGCATCTCCTGCCTTGCCGCCCGCATTTGGCGCAGGATGCGCTCGGCATGGCGCAGCAATCTTTCGCCTGCGGCGGTGAGCACGGCGTGATGGCCGCGCCTTTCAAACAGAGCGCCGCCCATCTCAGTTTCGAGCGCCTTGATGGAGTGGCTCATGGCCGAGGGAGTCAACCCCAGCGCGCTCGCGGCGGCGGAGAAACTCCCCAGTCGCGCGAGCATGGTAAAAGCGCGCAGCCGCCGTGAATCCAGGGGTTCGTCGAGTGCGGTCATGTTCAGAGGAGATGAATAAGATTCAACGTTGTGTTGAAAACAATGATAGCCACTTGCGTGCCATGATGGCCCGTCTTGGCACGTCTGCGGCTTAATGACTTGGCGTGAAAATCGCCGCCGCATCCTTCCCAAACACCCGCTTCCAGGCCGTCTGCGCCTGGGCGTTACGCCGGTACACAAACCTTCTGCCGGTGTCCGGCACATCCTCTTTCACGGGCCTCAGGCTCCGCTGCCGCGGCCCTGTGGAGTCACCATGGTTGGTTGATGAGATGCCTCGCCACGGCCTGCCTCTAAGGGCAGCCGTGGCGTACGCATCCCGCCGCCAGCCAACGCCTTTCCTCTCTCGCTGAATCTGTTTCCAGCTCCCCTCTAATATGAAAGCCCCCACGCTCGCTACTCCCTCCTCCTCCCTCAGCCGCCGCCATTTTATTACTCGCTCAGCCGCAGGCCTGCTTGCCGCCGGTCTACCCACAGGATGGGTCGGCAGCGTGTATGCTGATGACTCGCCAGAGGTCACTGACATCAAGCTCGGCATCATTGCCCTCACCGATTGCTCGCCCATCGTGATTGGTCATGAGAAGGGCTTCTTCAAGAAGTTCGGCATCAACTCCACCGTTAGCAAAGAAGCGTCCTGGGCAGTGATTCGTGACAAGCTCACCACCGGTGAAAACCAGGCCACGCACATGCTCATCGGCATGCCTCTTGCCTCCACCATGGGCCTCGGCGGCTCGGCGAAAAAGGAGATGGTCATCCCCTGGCTGCTCAACCGCAACGGCCAGGCCATCACGCTTGCCAACAGCCTCAAAGGTAAGGTGGCGGCTGATCCCAAGGCTTTGAAGCCCATCGTCGATGCGGCCAAGGCGGCCGGTGCTCCGATGACTTTCGCCATGACCTTCCCGCCCGGAACACACGCCATGTGGATGCGTTATTTCCTCGCTGCCGGCGGCATCAATCCCGATACCGATGTGAACCTCATCGTGATCCCGCCACCCCAGATGGTGGCTAACATGAAGGTGGGCAAAATGGACGGCTTCTGCGTGGGCGAACCCTGGAACGCCCGCTCCATCGCCGAGGACATCGGCTTCACCAGCATCACCACCCAGGAGATGTGGAAGAACCATCCGGAAAAAGTTTGTGCCTTCACCAAGGAATTCGCCGAGACAAACCCGAAGACCGTGAAGGCCGTATTGAAGGGCCTGCATGAGGCCAGCGTGTGGCTCGATGATCTGGGCAACCGCAAGGAGCAGTGCGACATCGTCAGCAAGGCCAGCTATGTGAACTGTCCGCCCGAGATCATCTATGACCGCCTCATGGGCAACATGGACTACGGTGATGGCCGCACCAAGAAGGATGAAGATTACATGATCTTCAGCAGCCGGAACTGCAACTTCCCTCAGGCCAAGTTTGCCAAGTGGTGGCTAAGCCAGTTCCGTCGCTGGGGCATGGTGGAAGGCGCGCCCGACTATGAAGGCGTGGCGAAGTCGGTCATGATGCCATCGCTCTATGAAGAGGCGATGAAGGAAATCGGCTACGCCCACGGCGGTGCCGATGACAAGCCCGAGACCTTCTTTGACGGCGTGACCTTTGACCCTTCGAAGCCCGAGGAATACGCCAAGAGCTTCGCCGTGAACAGCATCAAGGGCTGATGCCCAGCACCCCGCACGAGACATGAATTCGAAACTTCTCCAACGTCTGCTGCTGCCCTTTGTGGGCCTGATCATCGTCCTTGTAGCCTGGCAGGCCCTGTCCGGTTACACGGCTGAAACCAAGCTGCCATCAGGCTTCACCAAGAAGATCAAGGCAGGCATCATCAAAGATCTGCCGGGCCCTGTGCAGACGTGGACGGCGACGAAGAAATACATCGTGGAGCCCTTTGCCAAACGTGCGGAGCTCGATCAGGGCGTGCTGCGCTTCACCTGGTACTCGCTCATCATGGTGGGGAAGGGCTATGCGCTCGCGCTGCTCATTGGTACGCCGCTTGGGTTCATGCTGGGCCTGTCGAAGAAATTCGCCGCCATGTTTGATCCCTTGATCCAGGTGCTGCGGCCCGTGTCGCCGCTCGCCTGGATGCCGCTGGGCGTGGTGCTCTTCATGGGCGCGGGCAAGGATGCCAATGAACTGGGCGCTCTCTTCACCATCGCGGTCTGCGCCATGTGGCCCACGGTGCTGAATACCGCCGTAGGCGTGCGCGCCGTGCCACAGGATTACCTCAATGTGGCGAAGGTGCTGAAGCTCTCCTGGCCGAAGACGCTGTGGAAGATCTACCTGCCCGCCACGCTGCCGTACATGTTCACCGGCTACCGCCTCAGCCTTGGCATTGCCTGGCTGGTGATCGTGGCGGTGGAGATGCTCACCGGTCGCATCGGCATCGGCAACTTCCTCTGGAACGAATACAACAACGGCCTCTACACCAGCATCATCCTTTGCATCATCACCATCGGGCTGGTGGGATGGGGCCTGGACCGCCTGATGACCCTGGTGGAGTCGCGGCTGAAGACGGCATGATGCCGCGCGGCTCGAAATCAAATCGTATCACACCATGATTGAACTTAACCAAGTCTCGAAGTCCTTCGACGGCAATGCCGTGCTGCGGGACATAACGCTCAAGGTGGAGCCCGGGCAGTTCATTGCAATCGTCGGCTATTCCGGCAGCGGCAAGAGCACCCTCATGAACCTGATCGCCGGCCTGCAGAAGCCGGACACCGGCACCATTACCATGGATGGCGCGCCGGTCTCAGGTCCGGGCCCAGACCGCGGGCTGGTGTTCCAAAACTACTCGCTGCTGCCCTGGCTGAACGTGCACGAAAACATCGCGCTCGCAGTGGACCAGATCTTCTCTGGCGAGACCAGGGGCGAGCGCCAGCTTCGCGTGGGGGAAGCCATCGCGATGGTGAAGCTATCGCACGCGGCGGACAAGCTGCCTCGCGAACTCTCCGGCGGGATGAAACAGCGAGTGGCCGTGGCGCGCACCCTCGCTACGAAGCCCAAGGTGCTGCTGCTGGATGAACCTCTGAGCGCCCTGGATGCACTTACTCGCTCGGTGCTGCAGGATCAGATCCTGGAGATTCGCGAGCAGACCGGGCAGACGATCATCCTCATCACCAATGATGTGGATGAGGCCCTGTACATGGCCGACCGCATCATCCCGCTGAGCACGGGACCGGGCGCCACCTTCGGCCCCGAAGAAACGGTGCCCGCACCGCATCCCCGCAATCGTGCGGAGCTGATCCGCACCCAGGAAATGCGCGAGGTGCGCGAGCGGGTAGTGAATTACCTGCTGGCCCAGCGCCGGGACTCGGCGGCTTCGGAGGAAGTCAGCTCCGAGATCCCCGCTGAAATGTGGCCGGTAGACATCACCGGCGTACAGCCCGTCTTCGCCATGCGCATGCTGCGCGGCAATGAGGAAGAGTCGATGACGCTGCGCCGCGCTGGCGTGCGTGCTCCGGTGAAGGACCTGAAGTTCGTCGATAACGCCTTTGTCGATATCACCAAGCTGTGCAAGAGCTTTGGAACACAGCCGGTGGTGAATGATTTCAACCTGCGTGTGAAGCGCGGCGAATTCGTCAGCATTATCGGCCACAGCGGCTGCGGCAAGTCCACGGTGCTGAGCATGGTGGCCGGTTTGCTGGATGCCACCGATGGCGCGATGATTCTGGATCGTCGTGAGATCACCTGTGCCGGGCCGGATCGCGGCATGGTCTTCCAAAGCCCCTGCCTGCTGCCCTGGATGACCGCATTGGAAAACGTGATGCTGGGTGTTAAACAAGTGTATTACCACCGCACCCGGAAGGAGCGCCTGGAACTGGCCACGCATTTCCTTGAGCAGCTAGGCCTTTCGGCTTCGATGCACAAGCGGCCCGGCGAGCTTTCGCAAGGGATGCGCCAGCGTGTGGGGCTTGCCCGCGCCTTTGCCTTGCAGCCGAAGGTGCTGCTGCTGGATGAACCCTTCGGCATGCTGGACAAGCTGACCAAGATCGAGCTGCAGGACGTGCTGCTCACCCTCCGCAAACGCACCGGCACCACAGCGCTCATGGTCACGCACGATGTCGATGAGGCCATCTACCTCTCGGATCGTGTGGTGATGATGAGCGACGGCCCCTCCGCTTCGGTCGCTGAAATCCTTGCCATCGAATTTGAGCATCCCCGCGAGCGGCATGCGCTCATGGCCGAACCGGCCTGGCACGAATACCGGGCCCACATGCTCAGCTTTCTGCAAGAGCGCGCTCATCATCGTGGCGTCACGATGGAGTTCGCCCGTTCCGCAACCCCTCTCCTGGGCCTGTCGCCGCGCCGTGCGGCGTGATGATGACCCTGGTCAAAACAACACCTCCCACGCACACAACACACCTATGCAACTGCCTCCCAAATCTCTCAATCGCTGGAGCGGAGCCATGCTCCTGGCATCACTTTTACCCGCCCTGCCTATTCACGCTGGTGACATGGGCAAGGTCTCAGCGAAAGCCCCGGTGGCTCCGCTGCCTGCAGCCAATCCGCTGAGCTTTGCAGATGGCCGCATCGTCTTCGACTTCGAAGAAAAGCTGCGCTTCGAGTACCGGGAAAACAACTTCGATTTCAACAGTGCCAACAAGGCGCTGACGGATGATTCCTGGCTTCTGGAACACACCCGCCTCGGCGTGATGATCAAGCCTGCGACTTGGTTCAAGCTCTATGTGCAGGGCCAGGATGCGCGTGAATTCGGCTCGGATCGCCCGAACGTTCCCGGCGTGCTGGGTGCGGAAGGTGACGATACCTTCGACTTCCGTCAGGCCTACATTCAAATCGGTGAAGACAAGGGCCTCTCGCTCAGGGCTGGCCGCCAGCTCATCTCTTATGGGGATGAGCGCATTCTGGGTGCCTTTGAATGGAACAATCTCTCCCGCAGTTGGGATGAGGCGAAGCTGCGCTATGAAGGCGACAAGTGGTGGGTCGATGCTTTCGCGGCTTCGCTCGTCACCTTCCAGGATGACAAGCTGAACCGCTCGGATCTCTTTGATAACAAGGGATTGGGGCGCAACCAGGTGCTCAGCGGGTTGTACTTCAGCACCACGGGTCTGGACTTCCAGACGACGGATGTATATGCGCTCTTCCTGCACGAGCAGTTCCCCACCGGGGATTCCGATTTCGCCACTTTCGGCACGCGCTGGAAGAGTGCTCCCGGCAAGTTCGGCCCCTGGGACTATGATGCGGAATTCGTTGCCCAGACCGGCAAGGTGAAGGGCAAGGATTTGGCGGCCTTCGCCGGCCATGCGGAAGTGGGTTATACCTTTGATGCGCCATGGAAGCCTCGCTTCGCGCTGGACTATGATTATGGCTCCGGTGACGGCAATGCGGCGGATGGCAAGGTCAACACCTTCCAAAACCTGTATCCCACCAACCATCTCTACTACGGCTACGTGGATGTGTTCTCCTGGCAGAACATTCACGATGTGAATGCGAGCTTCAAGGTCAGCCCCTGTAAGACGGTGACGGCGAAGCTAGACTACCATATGTTCTGGCTGGCTGATACCAATGATGCCTGGTACCGCGCCAATGGCGTGGCCACCGTGCGCCCCATCACCCCCGGTGCCTCCAGCTTTGCAGGCTCGGAACTGGACCTCACGATCACTTATGCGCCGAAGAAATGGCTCAGCTTCCAGGCTGGCTACAGCCACTTCTTCGCTGGCAGTTACCTGAATGACACGGGTGCGTCCAGCGATGCTGACTTCGCTTACACGCAGATGACCATCAAGTTCTAGTCGATTTACCCCACACGGCCCTCTTCCCTTCTATTGAAGGGGAAGAGGGCTTTTGGCGTGGCCTCCCAAAGTGAATGGGATTCATCGTTTGGCTGAAAACAATGATGAAAACTGAATCCGAAGGGTGCCCGACTTGGCACGGCGGCGGCTATTCAGAGAAGCATGAAAACGGTTCATGCCACACGTTCCACTCCAACCCGCCGCGGCCACTATGCCCTGCGTGTTGGCTATGTGCCGCTGCTGGATTGCGCACCGTTGATTGCGGCCGTTGAGCTTGGTATGTGCGAGCGCAACCGCTTGAACATCAAGCTGATGCGGCAGCCGGGCTGGGCTAACATCCGTGACAATGTGATCTTCGGCGAACTGGATGCGGCTCATGCGCCTGCCGGTTTGCTGCTGGCGATCAACGCCGGTCTAGCCCCTGTGCCCGCTCATTGCGTCACGGCTTTTGTGTTCAGCCAGCAAGGCAATGCTATCACGCTGTCGAAGCGCTTGTATGATCGTGGCATCCGCGATCTGGCGGATCTTGCCCAGGAGGCCAAGCATCGCAGGGAAGGGGAGATGGTCACGCTCGGTGTCGTCAGCCGTTATTCCACTCACGCCCATCTGCTGCGCCAATGGCTGCGTCAGGGCGGCATGAAGGCAGAAAAGGATGTGCGCATTGTGATCCTGCCGCCGATGCAGATGTCGCAAAGTCTCGCTGCCGGCCATGTGGATGGCTTCTGCGTGGGCGAGCCCTGGAACACGGTTGCGGTGGCTGAAGGCCATGGTTGGCTGGCTGGCCACAGCTCCACTCTCGCACCGGGACATCCTGAAAAGGTGCTGATGGTGCGCCGCGATTTTGCTGAGCAACGTGAGGCCGAGCATCTCGCACTTGTGGCTTCATTGTTCGAAGCAGCCGCTTGGTGCGCCGAGCCTGCCAATCGCAACGACCTGGCGGCGATGCTGCATCGCCATGCTTTCCCCGCGCTTACGCCGAAACTTATCAAGAGCAGCCTCGCGAGCGAAGACGCCCCAATTTTCCACGGTCCCGAGCTGCATCGTCCCGCACCGGCCAAGGCCTCATGGCTGGTGGATGAGATGCAGCGCCATGGCCTTCTCACCGCCGCTGCGGCTGTGGAGGCTCATCCCCTGGAAGCCTTCCGCCCCGACATCTACGACCTCGCCCTTTCCCAAAAACAACCCGCCCTCATCGCCTAACCACCGATCTCTATGAAACTTTCCGACCTTAAATCCTCCGGTCACTGGCCCACCTTGCTGACCGCTTTCCTGTACTTCGATTTCAGCTTCATGGCTTGGACTGTTCTGGGCCCGTTGGGCGCGCAAATCGGTGAATCCTTGCATCTCGATGCCGGTCAAAAAGGCCTGATGGTGGCGCTGCCGATTCTGTCAGGAGCCGCGCTGCGCCTGATGCTTGGCCTCGCGGTGGACCGCATTGGAGCGAAGAAGACAGGTATTATCGCGCAGATCATTGTTATGCTCGGCCTTGCCGCCGCATGGCTCATCGGCCTGCATTCATTCGGCATGGTTCTGGCGCTCGGATTAGTATTAGGCTTTGCCGGTGCAAGCTTCGCCGTGGCGCTGCCGCAAGCAGGCCGCTGGTATCCGCCGGGCATGCAAGGCGTCGTGATGGGGCTCGCTGGCGCAGGCAATGTGGGCGTGGTCCTCGACAGTCTGATCGCTCCGCGTCTTGCCAATGCCTATGGCTTCCAGAGCGTGTTCGGCTTCGCGCTGATTCCCGCTTTGATCGTGTTTGTGCTCTACATCGTCTTCAGCAAAGAAGCCCCTGGCGTTGTGAAGGTGAAGAAGCTGAGCGATTACGTGAAGCTCTTGAAGGAGAAGGATGCTCACTGGTTCTGTTTCTATTATACGGTGAGCTTTGGCGGCTTCGTCGGCCTCGCGAGCTACTACGTTCTCTACTTCAAAAGTGAGTTTGGTCTCGCTCCAGTGGCGGCGGGCGACAAGGCGGCACTCTGCACGCTGGCCGGTGCGCTGGCACGGCCCATCGGCGGTGCCATTGCGGATCGCATCGGCGGCATCCGCTCGCTCAGTGTGTTCTATTCCATCGCCGCCGCAGGCCTTGTGGCAACCGCCTTCACCCATCATCTGTATGGCAACCTGACCTTGTTCCTCCTCATCAGCGGCGCACTCGGCATGGCCAATGGCTCGGTTTTCCAACTGCTGCCGCAGCGCTTCGGCAAGGACATCGGTGTGATGACTGGCCTTGTGGGCTGCGGCGGTGGCGTGGGCGGCTTCTATCTCGCCACTTCACTGGGCTACGCCAAGAGCGCCACGGGTTCCTGCAACGTCGGCTTCCTGGCTTTCGCGGGGCTCTGCTGCCTTGCCTTGGTAGGCCTCGCTTTGGTGAAGACCCGCTGGCGCACCACTTGGGGTGCCATCGCTGAAGCCCGCATCTGACATCTTTGAACAGCTCCCCAAAATTGCACGCACTGCCACCATGAAAATCCGGTCCACGGCCTACGGCATTCCATACGAAGAGGGGAAACCTTCGTCGGATGCGTTTGCCGTGCGCGAGTCCGGCCAAACCGTGGTGGCGGTGTTGTGTGATGGGGCCGGCACAGGCGCTCCGGCCCGCGAGGCCGCCGAACGCGCCGTCCGCTCCGTGACGGAAAACTACTGGGCGAAGCCGCGCGGATGGCAGCCGCAACGCGCGCTGACGGAGTTCACGCACCTGATCAACCGCACCCTGCATCAGGAATCGATGGCGAGGTTTGATGGCGTGGAAATGGTTTCCACACTCGCTGTTGCCGTCATCGAAGGTGACCGCCTGTATGGCATCAATGTCGGTGATTCCCGGGTATGCGTGATGCGTGAAGGTCGGCTTCTCCAGCTCTCGCAGGATCATGTGTCTGCGGAACAACACAACGTGCTGACCCGCGCGCTGGGACTCGGCCAGGACATCGAGCCGCATGTGTTTGAGTCGGACATCAATGCGGGTGACGTTGTGGTGCTTTGCTCCGACGGTGTCAGCAATCATTTCACCAATGAGACGATGAGCGAGGCGCTGCAAAAGTGCGCCAGCGCGCGCACTCTGGTCACCGACGCCCGACTCCGGGCCGTGGACGAATCCTTGGACGACATGAGCGCGATCGTGCTCGACGTCGCTGAAACAGGTAAACTCCGCGCCATGAATGACCGACAGCTCACGATTCCAGAGGCGCTGAACAAGGGCGATGTCATTGACGGCTACCAGCTTGTTAGGCAGTTCCAGCACGCCGACCGTGTATGGCTGGCAGACAAGGATGGCATGCGCGTGGTGCTGAAGTTCGCGCCCCGCGAAGCCATTGACAGCGAAGCTCATCTGAACGCCTTCACCCGCGAAACGTGGAATGCCACACGGCTGGCGGAAGACTGCTTTGCCCGGGCCCTCGAACCTCTGGGGCAGACGGCACGCTACTACGTGATGGAGTTCGTGGATGCACCGAACCTCGCTTCGGTACTGCAAGCGCGCAGGCTTTCGGTGGATTCAGCCATCGCCCTTGGGCTTTTCCTTTGCGAAGCCGGGCTTGTTCTTCTGCGCCATGACCTTGTGCATGGCGACATCAAGCCGGAGAATGTGCTCTGCCTTGGCGACTATGCGCGGCTGACCTTCAAGTTGGTGGATATCGGCAGCGCGGCTGGCGTGTTTTCCGTCACCTCACGCGCTGGAACGCCCAGTTATCTGGCTCCCGAACGTTTCCACCAGTCACCTGTTAGTGAGCGAACTGAGATCTTTGCCATCGGTGTCACGCTGTATCAGTCGCTTACCGGCGTGCTTCCCTACGGCGCCATCGAGCGTTTCCAGACTCCCGTTTTCGGTGCCCCGAAACGCGCCGCCCTGCTTAATCCCAACATCCCTCACTGGCTCGATGCGGTGATCATGCGCTCCATCGCCCGCAAGCCCGAGCGCCGTTACCAAAACTATTCCGAACTCGCCTTCGACCTCGCGCATCCGGAAAAAGTGGAGGCCTGTTTCGAAGAAGACGCCCCGCTGTTGGAACGCAATCCGCTGCTTTTTTACAAGACCGGATTCTTCATTCTCGCCGCCCTGTGCTTCTGGCTGGCCTCCAAGCTCCTAACCCACCCCTGATACCATGTCCGCCCCTCAGCTTCCCCTCAATGCCCCGTTTTCCACCGAGCAGCGCGCTTGGCTGAACGGTTGGATTGCCGGTGTGCTCTCGCTTCAGTTCTCCAGCTCTGGCAATGGCAGCGCCCCGGCTCCCGTTGCCGCGCTGCCCCTGCTGATTCTTTATGGCACCCAGACCGGATCAGCCGAAGGGCTGGCGAAGAAGCTCGCGAAGGCTGCGCAGTCCAAGGGCTTCGCTCCCAAGGTCCTGGGTATGGATGAATATGGCAAGGTGGACCTCGCCGCCTGCGAGCGTCTGCTCTGCATCACCAGCACCTACGGCGATGGCGAACCGCCAGACAACGCTACTGCCTTCTGGGAATGGCTGAACGCCGAGACCGCGCCACGTCTTGAAGCGGTGCAGTTCAGCGTGCTCGCTCTTGGCGATACGAACTATGAGAAGTTTTGCCAGTTTGGCAAAGATATCGATGCACGTCTGGAAGCCCTCGGTGCACAGCGCGTGCATGATCGGGTGGACTGCGAGACTGATTACGATGTGCCCTTTGCCGCATGGATGGCCGCTGCTATTGGCGCTCTACCAAGTGGCTTGGCCACTGCATCGGCCGAGGCTTCGGTGACTGCGGCCACGGGTGAGGCGCTGGTGGGAGAGACTGCGGCAGTGGGCACCAAGGCCAATCCTTATGAGGCGCGGCTAATTGACAACCGGCTGCTCACTTCTGAAAATGCCTCCAAAGAAACGCGACACTTCGGCATTCACCTGAATGGCTTGCAGTATGAAGTCGGCGATGCGCTCGGTGTGATACCCGCCAATCAACCGCAGCTCGTGAGTCTTATGCTGGAAGCTGGCGGATGGAGCGGTGAGGAATCCGTCGGTGACATTCCATTGAGCGAGGCGCTGCATCGCAAATTCGATCTCGGCAATCCCAGCCGCGACCTGTTGCAAGCAGTGGCTGAACGTGCTAAGCACGACGACCTTGGCAGCCTGCTCAAGCCCGAGCGCTCCGGTGACCTCAAGATCTGGATGCATGGCCGCGATGTTCTCGATGTGATCCAGATGTGCCCGAAGGGCGAGTTGAAAGCGGTGGAGCTTACGGCCTTGCTCAAAAAGCTTCAACCCCGCCTCTATTCCATCGCATCGAGCTTGAAGGCAGCACCCGGAGAGGTTCATCTCACTGTGGCACAGGTGCGCTATGAGAAGATGGGCCGCGCCCGCCATGGCGTGTGCTCCACCTTCCTGGCTGATCGCGTGAATGCCGACACGCCGCTGCCAGTTTTCATTCAAACCTCACATGGATTCCGCCTGCCCACCGACACTAGCAAGCCAGTGATCATGGTGGGGCCGGGCACGGGCGTCGCGCCCTTCCGCGCCTTCCTCCAGGAACGTCAGGCCACCGGCGGCGGCGGCAAGAACTGGCTGTTCTTTGGAGAGCAGTCGCGCGCCATGAGTTACTTCTACAAGGACGAGTGGGCAGCGATGATCAAGCAGGGCTCGCTGCACCGTCTGGACACCGCTTTCAGCCGCGATCAGGAGCAGAAAATTTATGTGCAGAACCGCATGCTGGAGAACGGCGAGGAGCTGTATCGCTGGCTCGAAGAAGGCGCACATTTTTATGTCTGCGGCGATGCCAGCCGCATGGCGAAGGATGTGGACGCAGCCCTGCATGAAGTGGTGCAGAAGCACGGTGGCAAGACGGAAGAACAGGCCGCCGCCTACATTGGCGAAATGAAGAAGGCCAAGCGCTATGCGCGCGATGTGTATTGAACCAAAGTCATTAAAAAGACATGAGCAATCGAACCATTCCCGGCCTGGAAGGCCAGCAGTTCAACGGCGAACAGACCCAGTATCTTGAGGGTTTCTTCGCAGGCGTGGCCCAGCGCGGTTTTAGCTTCGCCGATCTAGGGCCCGTGGCTCCCGCGCAGTCCCGGGCGAATCTGGAAGACCAGACGGCGGAAGAACGGATGAAGCGCGAGGAGCATCCGCTCGACAGCTACTACCGGCTGGCGGAAAACGCGCTGCACAATGCCGCGCCGGACAAGGAAGACACCTTCCGCTTCAAGTGGAACGGCTTGTTCTTCCTGACCCCGGTGAAGGATGCCTACATGGCACGCCTGCGCATTCCCGGCGGTGTGTTGAAGAGCTACCAGCTTCGCGAACTTGCCAAGGCGGCGAAGGAATTAACCAGTGGTTACATTCAAATCACCACGCGCGCCAATCTTCAGATCCGCCTCATTCAGCCGAAGGATGCGCCAGAGTTCCTCTCGCGCATCCAGGGCTGCGGCCTTCATACCCGTGGCGCTGGGGCGGACAACATTCGCAACATCACCTGCAATCCCACGGCGGGTGTGGATGCAAAAGAGCTGATTGATACACTGCCCTTCGCCCGCGAGATCGGCCATCAGATTCTCAACAACCGAGAATTCTACAACCTGCCGCGCAAGTTCAACATCGCCTTCGATGGCGGCGGCTTGGTTGGCAGCGTGGAAGACACGAATGACCTCGGTGCACGTGCGGTAAAGGTGGGCGATGAAGTGTTCTTCCGCATCGCCGTGGGCGGTGCCACCGGGCACAAGTCCTTTGCTCGCGACATCGGTGTTCTGGTGGAGCCAGCCAAGATTGTCGCGGTGCTGCTGGCCATGGTGCGCGTGTACATTGCCAATGGCGACCGCACTGACCGCAAGCGTGCGCGTTTGAAGCATCTGCTGGAAAAGATGAGCTTCGAGGAGTACCTCGCGGAAACCGAAACGCTGCTGGGTTGGAAGCTCAACCGGACTACCGACGGCGTAGACACACCGCGCGCTGAGTTTGCGCATTCGCATGTGGGCGTGTACCCGCAGAAGCAGGATGGCCTTCACTACATCGGTGCGGGAGTGCCGGTGGGCCAGATCACGGCTAAACAGCTGGAACGGCTGGCGGATCTCTCAGACCACTTTGGCTCCGGTGAGGTGCGTCTCACAGTGTGGCAGAACTTGATATTGCCAAACATTCCCACGGCCTTCGTGCAGACGGTGAGCAAGAGCTTGGTGCAGATGGGTCTTCCGATCAAGTCCTCGCCCCTGAGCACCGGCGTCATAGCGTGCACCGGCAGCCGTTATTGCAAGTTCGCGCAGGCGGATACCAAGGGCGCGGCGCTGGCCTTGATCAAGCATCTGGAGAAACGGGTGCCGCTCGATCAGCCGGTGAACATTCACTTCACCGGGTGCCCCAATTCCTGCGCGCAGCATTACATGGGCGACATCGGATTGCTGGGCACCAAGGTACGCGGCGAGGACGGCTATCACATCTTCCTCGGCGGTGGCTTCGGCAGCAATCAGGCGCTGGGCCGGCAAGTCTTCAGCGGCATTCCGGCGGAGGAAGTGCCCCAGCTCATTGAGAAGGTGCTGAAGGGCTATCTGAGAAGGCGCGAAGGCACGGAGAGCTTCCAGAACTTCGCGAATCGTCACGATCTGAACACACTGCAAGCCATCTTTACCAATGATGAGTGATCGTGCATCAGGCCGTGCCGTGAAGGACGAGAAGGTGTTCACCCTGGTGGACGAACTTCTCGCTGAACAGCAGACTCTGTCTGCTGTTGAGACCTTCAGCCGCCTGCATGATCGCGACGCCTTGCCCGCGATGGCGAGGCACTACAAGGCGCTGCTGCCTGCCGCTCCTCCAGGGCTTGGCGAGCAATATGCCTTTGAGGTGAACCTGGATGCCTGCACCGGATGCAAGGCCTGTGTGAGCGCCTGTCATTCCTTGAACGGGCTGGATGATGATGAGGCGTGGCGCGATGTGGGCCTGCTGCTTGGCGGCCAGCGCAACGACGCCTACCAGCAGGTGGTGACCACGGCTTGCCACCACTGTGCGGACCCTGGCTGCATGAACGGTTGTCCGGTCGGTGCTTATGAAAAGGAGGCCGACACAGGCATCGTGCGCCATCTCGATGACCAGTGCATTGGCTGCCAGTACTGTGTACTAAAGTGTCCCTACGATGTGCCGAAGTATAGCGAGCGGCTGGGCATCGTGCGCAAGTGCGACATGTGCGTGGGCCGCCTGCGAGAAGGCGAGGCCCCTGCCTGCGTGCAGGCCTGCCCCACCAGCGCCATCAGCATCCGCGTGGTGAAGAAGGAGGATCTCACTTTCACCGCCAACACGACGATGCTGCCCGGTGCCTTTGATTCGAGCTATACCAAGCCTTCCACGCTCTATCGCACGACGAAGACGATGCCGAAGAACACCAAGCCTGCGGACGCGAAGGCGCTGCGGCTGGAGCACGCGCACTGGCCGCTGGTGTGGATGATGGTGCTCACGCAGATGAGCGCCGGGATGTTTGCCGTGCAGGCTGCGTTGACCGCCGCAGGCGTGCTGCCAATGCTGCCGCTGGTAGTTTATGGAGCCACGGCAGTGCTGCTTGCAGGCCTGAGTGTAAGTGTCCTGCACCTTGGCAGACCCCTCGGTGCCTGGAGGTTCTTCATCGGCCTGCGCACTTCCTGGATGAGCCGTGAGATTCTTGGTTTCAGTCTGTTTGCCGGTGCGGCTAAGGCGGCATGTGCCGTGGTTTTCTTCCATCTGGAGACAAGGCTGGTGATGGGCGCGGTGGCGGCCAGCGCGGTGGTCGGTTTCGCGGCAGTGTTCACTTCGGTGATGATCTATGTTGATACGCACCGGCCGTTTTGGAACGCGAGACTGACGAACGGCAAGTTCTTTGGCACCTCTTTGTTGTTAGGCTTGACGGCGGTGGGTGCGGCCAGCCGGGACAAGCGCGTGCTGGTCGCGGCGCTGGTGGTTCGCGTGCTGATGTTTGCGTGGGAAAACGCAAAAAACCGTGCTGCATTCGAGGATGAGACTTCTCCTTGGCATGCCTCGGCGCGGGTGATGAAGCTGAAGCTCGACCATCTTATGAATGTGCGTGACGGCATGTTTTTGCTGTTCTTGATGATGAGCATTCCGGCGCTTTCCATGAGCGGTGCAGCGGTATCCTTATGGGGTTGCGGCATGCTGCTGGCGGCGGTCGCAGCGCAGATCATGGAGCGTTGCGTTTTCTTTGTCGCATCCATGGGGCCTCGAATGACGGGAGGTTACAAAGCATGAATCGCAGTGCCTTGCTAGAGTTGGTGAAGCAGCACAGCGGACCGCTGACTTCGGAGTTGGTGCGCGAGCCCGGCACCTTTGGCCTGGGTCAGGTGCCACAGCGTTTGAAGCCGGATGCGGTGACCACCAGCGTATGCGGATTTTGTTCAACGGGATGCAGTTTGAAGATCCATCTGCGTGATGGCGAAGCGGTGAATCTAAGCGCAAATTCGGACTACTCGGTGAACCTCGGCATGGCCTGTCCCAAAGGCTGGGAGGCATTGACGCCGCTCAGTTCCTCGGATCGCGGTACCGTGCCGACTTTGGATGGCGCGCCCATTGATTGGAACACGGCGGCGAACACCTTCTCACGCCGCTTCAAGCGTATCATTGATGAGCACGGGCCTGAATCCGTGGCGGTGTTGAGCACGGGACAGATCGTGACCGAGGAAATGGCCTTCCTCGGTGCCTTCGCCAAGTTCGGCATGGGCCTGCGGCACATGGATAGCAACACGCGCCAGTGCATGGCCACCGCTGCTGTCGCCTATAAGCAGTCCTTCGGCTTCGATGCGCCGCCCTACACCTATGCCGATTACGAGGAATCGGATGTGCTGGTCTTCTTCGGCTCCAATCCCTGCATCGCGCATCCGATCATGTGGCAGCGGGTGCTCATGAATAAGCGCAACCCGAAGATTGTGGTCGTCGATCCGCGCCGCACGGAGACAGCGATGGCGGCCACACATCACTACCCCATCCGGCCCAAGAGCGATCTGGTGCTGCTATATGGACTCGCGCATCTGCTTGTCAAACGCGAGGCCGTTGATCCCAAATTTATTGAGGCCAGCACCACCGGCTATGAAGCTTTTGCCGCCTTCGTAGAGTCGTTTGATCCAGAACGCGTGAGTCGCG
>JAQGPI010000585.1 GCA_028293175.1 Verrucomicrobiaceae bacterium
AGAGGTCCGGGCGATGCCCCTCGCGGGTATGCATCACGTGGTAACCCTTAGCCCGCGCTGCGGCAAAGACACTCTTGATCGGCTCGATGGGAGCGCGTGTCAGCGAGAGGTCATAACCCATCTTATCAACATAGCCACCGGGGCCGCAGAAATCGGTCTGCATATCGATGATAAGGATGGCGGTGTTCTCCGGCTTGAGGTCGCCATTGTAAGGCCAGGCATAGGGATCGGCTTCGACGTAGGGCATGGGGTGCGGGTTGGAATGGTAGGTGCGGGGTGGACATTCGAAGTGAGCGGCCCCGTGCTCAACCTTCACGGGACCGCCACCATCAACACTCCACCTGGAGAATTATTTTGCGGGTTCGAGCATCTCGTCGTCGAGTTCGTGCTCCTCTTCGACTGCGGGGGCTGACACGGTGGCAAACTTGGCGCAGCCACCCAGGATCAAGGCTACCAGCAAGTAGCTTGCCGCAACCACCGGCGATTCGCCGATGCCGATCTTTTCACCGTGCATCAATCCAAAGAACGTAAGCACCCCGCCAGCAGCGGCAAAGGCAGCGCCTTTGACAAACTTCCGGTCGATGATGAAGACCGCGACCGCCGCGAGGATGACGCCCGAGAGGATCGAGCCGCCGCCCATGACTTCCAGGCCGTGATAAAGCACGCCCACCTGGCCCAGCTTGTCCAGGCCCACGGTCGCGGCATTGGTTCCGGCAGCGCCCAGGGAGTTGTCGATGAGCAGCTTGCCCCAGGCCGCGAGATGCGGCGTAAGTGCCAGGATGATAGCCGGTGCATGGCTGCGTGGCGTCTCCTGGAAGGCCTGCGCGCCGATCAGCATGCCGATGTACAGCAGGATGGGCGAGATGGCCACGATGGGGATCAGTGAGGACATCAGCGAGATGATGCCAAAGGTGCAAAACAGGATGACCACCACGCCCGTGGCAGCGGAGTAACCGATGCGACCGCCCATCGACTTCCAGCCCGGATGGCCGATGTACACCGCATTGATGAAGGGATTGCCGAGGCAGCAGCCGATCAGGCTCACCACGCCATCAGCGGTCAGCACGCGAGTAGTGGGGAAATCATCGCCAGCCACCGAGGCGCTTTCGACGTTATCAAGAGCTTCCACCAAGTCGTAAATGCCGAACGGAATAGCCGTGACCAGGATCACGCCCAGGAACTGGAAGCCGGAGAACACATGATCAAAGGCGGGCAGCGGAATGGAGAAGCCGAAATTGGAGAAGGAGTCATGCAGCTTCGCCATCGTCATGCCGCCGTAGCTGCCGCCGAACAAGGTGGAGCCCCAGGCAATGGCGCTGCCAACGGCAATCGCGATGAGGCCCGCAGGGATGCCCTTGTAATAGCGCACACCGCCGAACCAGCTCAGCAGGATGATCGCAAAGCAAGTGACGCCAATGACCGGAGTCTGGAACATCTCAAGCGCGGGGCGCATGGAGATGAAGCTGATGGACACACCAGCCAGCGTGCCCAGCAGGGCGGCGCGCGGCGTGATCTTGCGAATGATCGGTGCAATGAAGCCGCCAATCATAAGCACGAAGCTTTGGATGAACACCCATGTGAGGCCTGCCTCCCAGCCCTTGATCGGATCACCCGTCTTTAGAGCGATGGGAAGCATGATCACAAAGGTGACCACAAACATGTGTGGAACACTGATGCCGGAGGGCAGCGCGCAGACATCGGTCCGACCCGTCTTCTGCGCCAGCTTGTAGGCCAGCCAGGCGTAGTACATTGTACTCATGCATAACATGAGGCCGGTGGCGGGCAGGATGCGGCCGAAGACAATGGCGTCCGGCATTTTCAAGACAAAGCGCAGCAGCGCGGTCAACGTGAGGAGGTTGACGAGGATGTTGGTACCGAAGCCGAAGAAGGCATTCCAGTCCCCCGGGGTCCAGATTTTGGGTTTGTAAGTAGTGCTCATGTTAGTGGCAGGTGGTGATGGTTCCGTTGTCTGTTTGAAAGGTGGGAACAGACGCTCAGGCGAGCGCTGCGAGGATTTGGGAGGAGTGTGTGACCCAGCCGAAGATGCCGCCCTGGGCCTTGATCATCTTGAGGCCCGCTTCCTGGAATTCAGGGAAGTAGGAGCCCACGCAGTCCTCCGGCACGAGGCATTCGAAGCCCCGGTCATTGGCTTCGCGCACCGTGGTGTTCACGCAGACTTCGGTGGTCACTCCAGTGACGACAAGCTGCGTGATGCCCAGGTTTTGCAAGATGGCGTGCAGATCCGTGGCGAAGAAGGCGCCTTTGCCTGGCTTGTCGATCACCGGTTCCGAAGGCAGCGGGTACAGCTCGGGGATGATGTCCTGGCCAGGCTCGCCACGGATCAGGATGCGGCCCATGGGGCCTACATCGCCGATCGTGGTGGTGCCGTGGCCGCGCACTTTCTTGGCGGGCGGCAGATCGCTCAGATCGGGCCGGTGCCCTTCCCGGGTGTGCAGCACCACCAGCCCGGCAGCACGCCATGCGGCGAGCAGCTGCTTGTTAGGCTCAATGGCGCGGCGCAATTGGGAGACATCATTGCCCAGCATCTCGCCAAAGCCCCCGGGCTCCAGGAAGTCGCGCTGCATGTCGATGATCAACAGCGCGCACTTCGCGGGTTCGAGTTCAAAGGGGTAGGGCTGGGCTTCGATGCTGAGCAGGTCTTTCATAAGCGTCTCCTTCATGCGGCTGGTGCTCGACGGATGCCAAGTTCAGAAGAAAATGGAGATGCCGCCGTGGAACTGCACGAGGTCGTCCTTATGCTCGTTGGCGGTGAGCACCAGATTGCCGTCGCGCAGCCCGTCGTTGCTCAGGTGGTAGTACTTCACACCGGCATACAGGCTCCAGAATCCAAGGTCCTTGGGAACGAAGGTGAGCGGCACGCTGAACTTGAGTTCAGAGCCGAACACCGCCACGCCGGAGCCGCCGCCCGTGCCGTCGAACTTCTGGTAGAAGTCCTTGCCCACAATGTTGATGTAGGTGGGCAGTTCCACCTTCACGGAGCCGATCTTGAACGTCGGATCAATGCCGACGGTGAAGTAGTGGCTGCGATTGGAGGTGGCGGAATTGAAGGTGACCGTCGCCTTGTTGTCCAGTTCCTGCCAGAAGGCAATGTAGGGATTGATGGAGAACTTGCCGCCCATGCAGGCGGAGTCATCAAAGGAGAGCTTGGCCTCGAAGTGGCTGGAGGTCGGATAGGAATCCACCATGCTGTCGAACGAGGTGTAGTTCGTTTCGAACTTCCAGTTCTTGGCGAACTTGAAGGCCAGCCCGGCGATGGGGTCGAACTCATTCCAATGTCCAGGATCAGCACCTGATTCGCGGGAGTGGAAGGAACTCCAGACACCGGTGGTGAGCGTGATGTCATTGAGGAAGCCGTCCTTGTTGGAATACAGGTCCCAGAAGACCAGGAAGAGCGGCTGGAAGATCAGGCCCTCGTTTTCCACATTCAGGCCGCGAGGCGTGATGTAGTGATCCGAGAAGTCGAGCTGCAACAGGGCGTGGACCCAGGGCTCGGATGGCGCGGGAGTGATGACCGCAGGTTCCTTCGGGCTGGGGGAACCAGCCATCAGGGTAGTGGCCAGGGAACCGGCCAAAGCCACGGTGGCCAGCGTCTTGGAGATGAAGCGTGTGGGGATGAGTCTCATAGAGGGGAGGAGGGTTGATTGACGATCCCTAACCTCGCATCTGCGGTGCCAGATCCGCCCCAAAACGCTCCAGCCCTAGGGACTGCGAGGCTCCAGCGTTTTAGCGGACTGAGCCACAGGCTGCGGGGGCTGTTGCAAGTGTTGCGCAGCGCAACAGCGATGCCGGGCTTGCAACATTTGGGTCGGATCGAGTCGGATTCGGTCGGATCTGGTTTGATTCGGACGCGGAATGTCCGATTTCATCTATTAGCCGACCACGCGCGCGGGACGCCGACAGGTGGTTCGCAACACGCATCAATGTAGCCTGAAACACGAAGGTTTGCCTGCCGGAACGGGTACCATCTAAAACAACATTTCCCGCGTTCCTCGGCTGCGACGTGGCAGGTAAAGGCCCGGCTGCCCAGCGTGGTACAATGTGGTCCGAGCAACTGCGATGCGGTGTGCGACACTCACACAACCGAAGACAGGGTGAAAACCGAATTCTGAGTATGATCGACAGCCCTTCTCCTTCCGAACAGCGTGAGCATGTTTACAAGCTGCTCAAAGAATTTGGCACCGCCATGCTTGTCACACACGGCGACGAGGATCATCTGCGCGTGCGGCCCATGGCTATTGCCCAGGTGGAGGACAGCGGAGATGTCTGGTTTATCACGAGTTCAGAGACGGCCAAAGCTCATGAAATTGAGCATGACTCCCGCGTTCATCTCGTCTGTCAAAAGGACCATGGGGCTTATCTTTCCATCGGTGGCCGCGGTCGTCTCGTGAACGACCGCACCAAGCTGGATCAAGTGTGGAATGAAACCATGAAGGTCTGGTTTCCGGGCGGCAAGGAAGATCCCACGATTGCCCTCATCGCCGTGACGCCTGAGGTAGGCGAATTCTGGGACAACGAAGGTGTGCACATGTTCAAGTACATGTTCGAATCCGCGAAGGCCTACCTTACGGGCACGACGCCCGATCTGGAAGAGGGTAGCGAGCACGGGATTACCAAGCTGTAGGGTGGTGGATCGCTACTCTTTGGTGCCTTCTGGAAAACGCCGGTAGATGCGGCTGCGGTTGACGCCTAACAAGCGCGAGGCTTCAGCTACATTGCCGCCGGCGATTTCAAGGGCGCGCTGAATCAGTGCGTTTTCAGCCGCTTCCAGGTTCAGTGGCAGATCATTGATCACCGCTGTGGAGGATGCTGCCACCGGCAGGATGGATTGCGGCGATTCGCCAAACAACTGCAAGTGCTCCCGCGCAATGGGCTTGCCACTGCTGAGGATGAGGGCGCGTTCCATCACGTTCTTTAACTCGCGCACATTGCCGGGAAAGGCGTGGCTGCGCAGCAAGATCAGCGCCTCATTTGTTAACGTGGGGACTGCAAGACCCATCTCCGAGGCGAAGAGGGCGAGGAAATGCGCGGCGAGCAGCGGCAGGTCTTCGGGGCGGCTGCGCAGAGGCGGCGTCTCCACGCTGTAGCGGGCCAGGCGGAAGTACAGATCGCGACGGAAGTCCCCGCTGGTAATCTTTGCATTCAAATCAGCATTGGTGGCGCTGATCACGCGCACATCCACATGGCGTGGCTGTGTGGAGCCCACGGGAGTGACCATGCCATCCTCCAGCACCCGCAGCAGCTTGGCCTGGAGGGCGGCGGGCATGTCGCCGATCTCATCGAGAAACAAGGTGCCGCCATCGGCGAGTTCGAAGTAGCCTTTGCGGTCCGCCGTGGCGCCGGTAAAGGCACCTTTGGTATGGCCGAAGAACAAGGATTCCGCCAGTTCGGCAGGCACGGCCACGCAGTTCACCGGGATGAAGGGGCCGGTGGCGCGCGGACTGTGGTGATGCACGGCACGAGCTACCAGTTCCTTGCCGGTGCCGCTCTCGCCGGTGATGAGCACGCTGGTTTTGCCGAACTGCTGGAGCCGTTCAATGTCGAGCAGGATGCGGCGCAGGTGCGGGCTCTCGCCCACGAATCCCGCCAGTCCCCAGCGCTGGGCTTCGCTGCTGGCGAGCGAGGACAGGCGCTGGTCGGCCTTCTCACGTGCGTGCTCAGCTTCGCGCCGCTTGGACATCTCCGCCTCCAGCTCCGTGTTGCGTTGCTGCAACTCGTGTGTCAGGCGGCTGATCTTGAGGTGAGTTGCGACACGGGTCACGACTTCCTCCGCCTGAAAGGGCTTGGCAATGTAATCCACCGCGCCCATGCGGAAGCCGTTCAGCACGCTCTGGGTTTCGTTGCGGCTGGTGATGAAAATGACCGGCGTGTCTTTTGTCGCCTCCTCCATTTTTAACATGCGGCAGACGGCAAATCCATCGTGCCCCGGCATCATCACATCCAGCAGCACGAGGTCGGGCTTTGCCTTGGCGGCAAGGGCGAGCGCATCCTTGCCATTGGAGGCAGTGAGGATCTCGTAGCCCTGGGGCTCCAGCACGCTCACCAGCAAGGAAAGGCTGGCAGGTGTGTCATCAGTGATGAGGATGCGCGCGGTGGTCATGTGATGGGAATCTGGGCCACCAACCGCTGGATGGTTTTCATGTCGTAGCTGGCGAGAAAGGTGCGCAAATGCCGCGCCAGACGCTCACCCGCCGGGCCCATCTTTTCCATCTCCGCGAGGCAGCCTTTGAGGACGGTGGCGCTGTGCAGTTCAGCGGCCATGGTGAGACGTGCGGCCAGGTCTTCGGGCAGGGAAATCTGCCTCAGATCGATGATGTCTTCGGCGGATTGAGGCACGCGCTGCTTGTAGTCGAAGGACACGCCCAGCAGGTGGCGCAGGCAACCGTAGATGCGCTCCGCGCGGAAAGGCTTGGCGACGAAATCATCGCACCCGGCTTTCATGTACTGCTCGCGCTGATGGACGAGCGCCGAAGCGGAAGTGGCGACGACCTTCAAGCCGGTGCCGCCGAATTCATCCACGATGCGGCGTGTAGCGGCGATGCCATCCAGGTCCGGCATGCGCATGTCCATGAACACGATCTGCGGACGTGATACGCGCACCACTTCGATGGCCTGCCGTCCGTGTTCGGCCAGCACTACTTCGCAGCCCACGAGGGTAAGCAGCGTGGCCAGCACCTCGCGGTTCTCAGCGATGTCATCCACCACGAGAGCGCGCACATGATGACCGGTGGCCAGATGCTCGGTTTCGCTTGGCGGGTGACCTAACAGTTGTTTGGCATGTAAGACGGGCGGTAGCGTTAGTCGCAGTTCAAAGCATGATCCCTGGCCTGGCTGTGAGCGCACGACGAGCCTGCCGCCCATGATTTCGGCCTGCCGTCTGGCAATGGCAAGGCCAAGCCCGGTGCCTCCTTCCACACGCGTTCCCGGTCCTTGTTGGAAGGGCTCGAAGATCGTCTCCTGCGCCTCTAAGGCAATGCCGGGACCGGTGTCTTGAACTTCGAAGAGCCATTCTTCGGCTTCGCCAAGGCGTGCGCCCACAGTGATGCGGCCCCGGTCAGTGAATTTCACTCCGTTGGCGAGCAAGTTGATGAGGACTTGTCGCAGCTTGCCTTCGTCACCATGCACCACCACGGGCGCTTCCACGGCAGAGATGGCTAGCCGCAGGCCAAGATGCTTCTCTTCACAAGGCTGCTGGAACATCGCGCCCAGCTCGCGCAGCAGCGCTGCCAGATCGAAGTCCGTGGTGGTGAGTTCCATGCGGCCCGCATCGATTTTTGAGAGATCGAGGATCTCATTGATCAGGTGCAGCAGGTGATCGCCGCTGCTGAGGATCGTGGCCACAGCATCACGATGGAAAGGCGGCAGAGCGTTGTCGCGGGCCAGGATTTGCGAGTAGCCGAGGATTGCGTTCATTGGCGTACGGATCTCGTGGCTCATGTTTGCCAGGAACTCAGACTTGGCCTGGTTGGCCGATTCCGCCGCTGCCTCGGCCTGCTTGCGCACGGTGACCTCGGTGAGCAGCGTTTGGTGTGATACACGCAGGGCTGCCGCCTGCCGTGCGCTGCTCCAAAGATAGGCGGTGAGCAGCCAGGTGATGATGAGGCCAGCACCCGGCAGCAGCCAAGGCAGCGCATCCGAGCGCAACGCATGGAAGGCGGTCGTAGGCTCGAAGAGCAAGGTCCAATGCCGCCCTGCCACTTCCATGGTGGATGTCCAGGTGGGCTTGCCTTGCAGCCTCGTGGCTTCCTGTTTGTAAATGGCGCTGCCATTGGCCTGATCGAAGACCGTGAGCGCCACTCCATTCTCGCCCAATGGCCGCAGGGAAAGCTCCACGAGATCGCCGATACGAAACACGGCGGTGGCAAAACCAGTGAGTGAAGCGCGGCGTTCCTCCACGCTGTTCGTGGGGCCGCGATAGAGCGGGTAAAAGACGATGAAACCCCGCTGGGATTCGTGTTCCTGGGCCAGCCGGATGGGCGCTGTGGCACTGGGCTGGCCGGAGTCGCGTGCCATTTCAAGAGCGGCGCGTCGGCGCGGCTCTGAGGCGACATCGAAGCCTAGCGCGGGCGCGTTTTTGACCATGCTTTCCAAGTAGAAAACGGGGAAGTATTCGTCCCGCTGACCGGCGGTGACAGGCAGGCCCTCGGCCTTCTCTTCCTTGAACTCGAAGCCCTGCAAGCCCTCAGCGATGGCGCGTTGCTCCCAGGTGTGGCGGGCAGGGCCTTTCACGCGCGGGTCCCAGGCGAGGGCCTGGAGCTCCGGCTGGCGGGCCAGTGCGGCGCTGACAAATACGCCGAACTCCTCGCGGGAGACATCGGCGTGTGTCTCATACAGGGCCGCAACGGCATGCAGCACTTCCATGGAACGCAGGAGCTGGCCGCGAATGACTTCCGCACGGTCCAGTGCCAGCTTGCGCACCTGTTCCTCGCCTGCGCGCTGCTGCTCATGCCGAAGGAAACCCGCCATGACCACCGATGCCAGGAGCCCCAGCACCAGTGCGCAAATGGCAGGCGCTCTAGCTGGCAGGCTGGAGTGTGAGGCGTCGGGCATGTGGGGACAGTACTATGTTCAGCACTGACCATGCCATGACGCCGCATCTCAAATCTCTTCCACATCCACACCTACGCGCACCTCATGGCTGCCGCCGCCGGTGATGATGCCGGTGAGGGGGCTCACATCGCTGAAGTCGCGGCCAAAGGCGACCACGGGGTGTTCTTCACCTGCGAGGCAATCGTTGGTAGGATCGAAATCCACCCAGCCAACGGACGGACAGTAGGCGGAAAACCAAGCATGACTTTGATCCGCTCCGATCAAGCGTGGTTTTCCGGCTGGCGGCTTTGTGCGCAGGTAGCCGCTCACGTAGCGGGCGGGCAGGCCGATGCTGCGCATGCAGGCGATGGCCATGTGGGCGAAGTCCTGGCAGACGCCGCGGCGCTTGCTCCATACATCCTCCAGCGGCGTCGCAACAGTGGTGGCTTTCGTGTCAAATTTAAAGTCTTTGTGGATACGCCGGGTGAGATCGCGCACGCCCTGCAGCACCGGCGTTCCTGGCTTGAAGCTCTCCATCGCATAGGCGGCATATTCGGGCCGCGTTTGCAACAGCAGCGAATCAAACACGAACTGGTAGGGCTCGCACAGCGAAGGCGATACCGGCTCCATGAACATGCGGCGGACCTCCTCATAAGAGGGCGACAAAATCAGGTCCTGGGCGGGAGGCATGTTGATCTGAACGGTGCTCACGACCGTGACATCCAGCTTGTTGTGCAGACCCTGCACGCTAAAAACGCAAACGCTGTTGCCAAAGTAATCGGTGCGCGTGCTCTGCACCGCCGGGGTCGGGTGGATCTGCAAACGGAAGCCGCCGCTGCTCTGGTGAGGCGTCGCACGCGGTGCCATGCGGGCGGCATGGTGAGATACAGTCACAGGCTCACTGTACTCGTAGACGGTGCGGTGGGTGATGCGGTAATTCACAGTGACAGCAGCGTAGGTTTGAGATCAATCGCCAATGCCGGCAATGATGCCGGTGCGCGAGATCAGACTATGAACGAAGTAATTGATGGCGAGCGCGTCGGAGAGGTTGGGCAACGCCTTGCTCACGTGATTGATGACTGCGGCGAGGTTGGTATTGGCCAGCACCTTGGTTTCACCCGCCAACTCCAGGGGATCGGTGAGGCGCAGCCGCGCCACCACATCAATGAGGATGCGCTGGGCGTGACTGGGCAGCGAAGGATTTTCGGCCGGCAGCTTGTCGAAGTGCTTGGTCAGTTGCAACAACTGGAAGAGCACCGAGCGAGGGTTTAGTTCATCCAGCAGCACCAGGTCATAGATGGCCGAAATGTGCGGCAGCAGATTGTATCGGCTGCGGTAGGTGATGGTGCTGTCCGCCATTTCCAGGATGGCTTCGAGCGAGCTGGGGCTGTCCGCATGCTGTGAGCGCAGGGATTTGCCGAGGAAGCAGGAGAAGAAAATGCCGCGCTCCAGGCGGTGCCCCATGTCCAGGAAGCGCCAGCTCTGCGCGCGCGTCATGTTTTCATTGGCCAGTCCGTGCAGCGCGGCCAGTTGCAAGAGCACCTGGTTGATCAGCACGATGGCGTCGCCGATCAGGAATTCGGGAGCTTTAGCACACTGTGCGATACTGTCCTCGAGGGTGCTGAGACCGCGCCAGAAGTCGTTGGAGGTGCGGTCCCGCACCAGCATCCCCAGGCGCAAAAGGTTCTCCGTGATGCTGCGTAGGCTGCCGGGCTTCTTGGGATCAAGAATCAGGGTGATGAGCTCGGCCTCCAGCGCCTCCGCATTGCCGCGGAGCAGGCGCTGGGCATCGCCCGGTGGAAGCTGGTCCTGTGCTTCCAGCGTTCGCAAAAACGGCTCTAACAAAGTTATCGCGCTCCGACCGCTTTCGTTCAGCCGAACAAGCGAACTGCGCAGCATGCGGGCCGTGCATTCAGCGCGTTCCGCATAGCGGCCCAGCCAGAAAAGATTGTCCGCCACGCGGCTGGGCAAGTTATTGCCCGTGCGGCGAAGCTGGATCACATCGGCGCTGCGATTGAGCAGCGTCACTTCCGGCACGGGGCCGTCATTGAGCACCCAGACGTCCTTGCTCGACCCGCCGCGCTGCATGGAAATCATGCGCGCGCCATCTTGCGGAGCGATGCGAGCAAGGCCGCCCG
>JAQGPI010000587.1 GCA_028293175.1 Verrucomicrobiaceae bacterium
AGAAGGTGATGCGTGTCCTCCGTGCCGAAGCCGCTGAGCAAAATGCTGCGCTCATCCGCCTTCAGGTCGCCATTCGTGTCCTTCAGGAACAGGATCTCCGTAGAGTTCGCCACATACGCGCCGCCATCGCCCGGAATCACTGCCGTGGGAATGTGCAGGCCATCGGCAAAAGTCGTCGATTTGTCCGCCTTACCGTCGTGGTTTGTGTCTTCCAGCACCACCACTTGGTCCTTCGCTTCCTCACCCGGCTTGATATGCGGGTACGTCGTGCTCGTCACCACCCACAGACGGCCCTGCGCATCGAAGTTCATCTGCACCGGCTTCTGGATCAGCGGATCACCGGCGAAGAGATTGATCTCAAAGCCCGCCGGCACTACGAACCCCGCCTTCTCCACCTCCGGGTCCACGCTGGGAATATCGGCCAGGGACTTCGGCTGCGCGGCGTGGAGAGTTGAAACAAAGGCGAGCCCGAGAGCTGGAAGAAGTTTGCGAAGCATGGTGATGGGGAAAAAAAGAAAAGCGTTGGCGGAAAAAGGAGTCTCGGAACCAATAGTCATGTCAGGCAGGCTCAGCGTTTAAAGGGATTGGAGATTAGCAGCGCCCCCTCGACCAGCAGGCCATCAGCCTTGTCCTCCGATTCAAAAGTGGTGCATCCTGCCAGCAAGGCGCAGGCAAGGAGCTGGCTGTCCCAGAAGGAAAGCGAGTAGCGGCCCCGCAGCTCACCGGCCTTCATCATGCTGGCCTGATCCACGGGCACCACGATGCGGTTGTCGTAAAAACTCTCAATGACCCGCGCCACCTCGTCCTCACTAAAACCCGATTTGCGCCGCAAGTTAAAGCAGACCTCATTGATGACCTGGGTGCTCACCGTGACGGCATGAGAAGCCCCCACTTGGCTGGCTAGCTTCTTGTTCGGATCAGCCGATTTTGAAATGGCGTACAGCCGCACGTTGGAATCCACAAATCGCATTAATAATACCGATCATTGGCTTCTTCCCGGGTGAGCGGAGTGAACGGCTCAACGGGATTGTTGATCAGGAAGTCAATGAAGTCAGCCTTGGCCGGTGCGGCAGGCGCCTCGTCATCCGCAGACAGGGTGCTCACCGTCACGCGCAGCTTGCCCTTGAAGCTGGACCGGATGGTCTCCGGCAGCGTGATCACGCCATCAGGTGCTTCCAGTTCGAAAGAGGCGGTCATGGGTTGATTATCCTTTTTGTTTGGCCGTTCTGCAAGCCTTCTCACGGCCGCTTCGCCGCTGCCAGGATGCTGGTTTTCAGCGCCTGGATCTTCTTGTCCGCGTCGGCGATCAGGGGATCGAACATGGGGATTTCCTTCGCGTTCTGACCCTGCTCGTGTTTGCGGAAGCCAAAGAGATACGTCTCGTTCTGCGGGCGCCAGCGGTCAAAAAACAGCGTGTCCTTGGCTACGATCTGCTTGCGCAACGGCTCGATGGCCGTGGAGGGCACGTCCGGCGTCTTCAGGCCGAGGCCCCCGACCAGTTTTGCGGCCAGCTTTTGATAACCTTCCTGCGTGTAGTGGACTCCGTTTTCCGTCAAAGGCTTTGCCGTGCGGCCCGGCTTCGGCACCCCGCCCATCGCATGGAACCAGTCCACAAAGTACGCGTTCTGGCTGTGGGCGAATTTCGCCAAGGCATCCCGCAGGCTGGAGAGGTTCTTGTTCGGCTCTGTCTGGTCCGGCAGCGGCGGCGGCAGGTTTTCCAGCGGCGGCGGTGCCGCAATGATGAGCCGCACGCCCGGCGACTTCTCACGCAAAAGGTCCAGCAGCGCGCGATAGCCCGTGAGGAAGTCCGGCAGGCCGCCCAGGCGCTCGTGCGCCAGCTCCGCGCCGTAGCACAGGATCACCACATCCGGCTTCAGCATGTCCAGGTGCGCGGAGAGCCGTTGGATGCCCTCTTCCGGCGGGCCGAAGTACGAGCGCGCATGGCCGAAGACCGTATCGCCGCTCCAGCCCAGGTTGCGCACCGTGATCTTCTTGTCCGGTTCCGCAAGTTGCAGCGCCGTTTCAAAGAAGCCGTAGCGCTGCTCCCGCTCGATCACCGTGCTGCCCAGAAGCACAATGTCGTCGCCGCCCTTGAATTCAAAGACCTTCTCCTGCGCGGCATCCTCGCCACGGGCGTTGAAACTGAACATCGCCAGGGCGGCGAAAGCGGCACATGTGAGATCCCTACGTGTCATGGACCGTCAATGGAGCAGGCCGGGTGAAGGAAGTCCAGAAGCAAACAGCCTTATTGAGATCTGCACAAAAGAGCTGAGCAGGGGCGATAAGGAGGAGCCACCATCCCTCTACTGAACGTCACCACTTGATGTTTCCGAGCACGCTCCACATCGACGGTGCCCATCCTCCGCCGTCACTTCTTGGTTGTCCCTGGGCTCATCTGCTTTAGCTTGGCGGCTCGCTTTTTCCCTTCCCCTTTTTCCCCTCATGGCCACTCAAGACCTGCGCATTCTCGTCACTGGTGGAGCCGGATTCATCGGCTCCAACCTCGTTCATTACCTGCTGGGCGAGGCGGGTGCGGAGCGTGGGGTGACGATTCAAAAAGTGGTGAACCTGGACAAGCTGACGTACGCGGGCAACCGCTCCAGCCTCGCGGCGCTGGAGGGCGATGCGCGCCATGTCTTCGTACAAGGCGACATCCTGGACGGGCCGCTGGTGGCGGGGCTCTTGCGCGAGCACAACATCAATGCGGTGATGCACCTGGCGGCGGAAAGCCATGTGGACCGCAGCATCGACGGGCCGGAGGATTTCATCATGACCAACTTCGTGGGCACCTTCCGCCTGCTGGAGACGGCGCGGGCCTATCACAAGGAACGCAGCGCGGCGGGCAAGGCGGACTTCCGCTTCCTGCATGTGAGCACGGATGAAGTTTTCGGCTCGCTCAGCGCCACGGACCCGGCCTTCAGCGAGACGACGCCGTACTCGCCGAACAGCCCGTACTCGGCCAGCAAGGCGGGCAGCGACCACCTGGCACGGGCCTATGTACACACTTACGGTCTGCCGGTGGTGACGACGAATTGCTCGAACAATTACGGCCCCTATCAGTTCCCGGAAAAGCTGATGCCGCTGATGATCCACAAGGTGCTGCACGGCGAAAAGCTGCCGGTCTATGGCGATGGCAGCAACGTGCGCGACTGGTTGTATGTGCATGACCATTGCCGGGGCCTGTTCCTGGCCTTGCTGAAGGGCGTTGTGGGCGAGACGTACAACATCGGCGGCAAGTGCGAGATGAAGAACATCGATGTGGTGCACGCGATCATCGCGGCGGTTAATGCCGAGCGCCCTGACCTGAAGCGCACGGCGGAAGAGCTGATCACGTATGTGAAGGACCGCCCGGGCCATGACCGCCGCTATGCCATCGACTGCTCGCGCATCGAGCGGGAGCTGGGCTGGCAGCCGCTGGAGACCTTTGCTTCCGGCCTGCGCCGCACGGTGCGCTGGTACCTGGACAATGAGGCGTGGATTGATGAGATCCACAGCGGCAAGTACCAGCTTCAGCGGCTGGGCGTGGAGTAGCAAGGGGAGCGCCTGGCGCTGATGGCTTACGCCGCTTTCAACTGCTTCACCTTGCGCAGCCAGTAGGGCTCGACGGTACGGATGGAGCGGATGCCCATTTCCTTGCGCAAGATGTTAGAGATGGACTGGCGCGTGATGGACTCCGCGCCCTCCACATGCTCTTGCACGACGGCAGCGAGTTGTTCCAACTGCCAGTACACACTGCCATCGGGCGGGCGGCTAGCGAGGCATTGGCTAAGGACTTGCTTGATCGCGCCCACATCATACTGGCGCTTTTCCGGGCGACGGGGTGAACCGAAGACAGCGGCGTGAATGCCATGGCTGTGGAAGCGGGCCAGCATCTCTTGCTGCGCCTTTTCCAGCACGCCGGTGCGCATCCGCACGGCCACGGGTTCGGTGCCGTCTTCCAGCAGCAGCAGGGCCTTGGCGCGCTTGCGGGCGCGCGGGCTTTGGAACCGGTCATTCATCACGGCTTCCACATCTTCACGGTCGCCAGGGGCAAGGCGAGGTCGTCGCAGTTGCGGGGCGGGGTGTTCCGGGGTTTGCATCGTTGGCTTTTAGGGGAAATGAAATCAAGGGCGGCGGCGGCGCAGGCCGAGGCCGACAAGACCGATGAGCAGCAGCAGCACGCGGCCGGGCTCAGGCACGATGGCGGTGCCCACCACGATGATGCCGTAAGTGCTGAAGGCGCTGGTATCCCAGGTCTTGCCGCCGGAAAGCTGTGGCAGCACCAGATCGGAGGCGATGTTGAACGCACCACCTCCAGCAATGGAATTCGGGATTGCGATGGTGGACCAGTCGAACAGCTTGAAGATATCGCCGGTGGAGGCAGCAAGAGTGTTGGTGGCAAAGCTGGGATCAGCGGCGTTGCCCACGATGATGGTGGGCCGGTTCGCGCCACCTGTGCCCAGGAAGAGGGAGCCATCAATCACCAGGCTGTCGTAGTCGCCGCTGGCGGTCTTCCACAGGGTGTCATAAGTGGGATCAGTGGCGCGGTTCGCATAGATGCCGTTTACGTAATCCAGCGCGCTAGGGGCGGCGATCACGTTCGGGTCATTGCTCAAGGTGGAGGTGAGGCCCAGTTGGATCTGCGAGCCGTTGTTCACCGTCAAATCACCGCTGATGGTCAGTGTGCCGTTGCCCAGCCCGCCGTTGTCGCCAGGGCGCAGGACGCCCACGGAGGTTGCGTTCAAGCCGATCGTCACCGAGCCGCCAATGTTGCCAGTGCCTGCGAGCACGGAGGCTGCGACAGTGCCGCCCACCACGGTCTGCCCACTAACAACTTGGTTCTGGTAATTGACGCCCTTGCCCACGGTGGAGTTGGTGAAGGTGGTGGTGGTGACATTGAAGTTGGAAGCGGCGGCAGTGGAGCCCGCGCCCAGCCTGCCCACCTGCAAGGTGCCCTGGTTCACATTCGTGATGCCGGTGTAGGTGTTAGTGCCTTCCAGGACGAGGAGGCCGGCGGTAGTCTTGGTGAGGCCGCCGGTGCCATTGATGCTGCCCACGTTCTTCAGGGTGCCGGACTGGAAGTTGAGGTTGTTGATCGCTTCCGTGGCGGTGCCGATGCGGTTGCCCGCCATGTCCAAGGTGGCTCCGTTGAGAGTGATCGTAGAATTAATCGCCGCGTTGCCAGCGCCTACAGCTTCAACGATGTCGCCTGCCACGGTGATGACGCCGCCGGTGAGGCTCATCGTCGCATTGGCGACCAGGCCCGAAGTGGTGGAGCGGCCCATAGTGATGCTGGTGCCGCTGGTGGCACCGACGGTGACATTGCCGCCAGTGATATTGACCGTGCCGGTCGCGACATTGCCCGCAAGTGTCGAGGTGTTGTTTGCCACGGTGATGCCGCCAGCTCCCACCACCACAGTACCGCCGCCAATTTGCAGCGTGCCCGTCACAGTCGCCACCGTTCCAGTAGTGGAGCGACGGTCGCCCACCGCGATGCTCATCGTGTCCAGCGTTCCGGTGTCGAACTTGAAGGTGCCGGTGGAGGCGCCCGCGCTCGTGGCGGTACGGCCACCGATGTTCAGGCTGCTCAGCAGCAGGTCAGCGCTATGACCAGTGAGATCCACAGTGACCGAGGGTGTGGCACCGGTGCCAGTGGGACCATAGGCGACATTCATGGACGAACGGCTGACACCGTCAAGCGCGCGGATCGTCAGGCTTCCTGTGGTGTTGCCGGCGAGGTAGCCCATGGTGCCACTGGCACGATTGTTGAAGGCACCAATATTGACCTGGCTGGCGTTGATGAGGTTGGTGCCGGTGCCCAGGTTGATCGTCTGCGTGCCATGGGTGGAATCGGAGCTGAAGACGGAGGCGATGATGGTGTTATTGGCCGCAAGGGTCACACTGGAATTGCCCGTGCCGCTGCCCGCGCCATCCACTGTATCACCCACGCTGAAGGTGCCGGAGCCGAGGTTCGCATAGAAGGTGGAGAGACCGGACATGTCCAGTATGGCGGAATTGCCCCGCGCATCCGTGATGGAGCCACCGACCTTGAAGTTCGTGGCAGTGGGCGACCCAGGCGCACCGACGCGGAAGGTGCCCGCACCGCTGACGGTGAGCTTGGTGCTGGTGTTGGCCGTGGTCAGGTTGGGACCGATGAGGACAGTGCCGTTGACCTGGAGGGTCTGGCCCGCACCAATAGTGACCGTGTTAGCCGCCGTAGTGTTGCTGAACACACTGAAGTTGTTTACCGTCACTCCGTTGGTGCTCAGGTCCAGCGCACCCACCGTCGTCCCCGGAGCGGTCGCGGAGGTGGAGCTGAAGAAGAGGTCGCTGTTGACAGGCAATGAGTTGTTAGCCGCTGACTTCACCGTGCCCTCCTGGATGAGGAGCGAGCCGGTGTAAGTATTCGCGCCGCCGAGCACGAGGGTGCCGGTGCCGGTCTTGATAAGGGACGTGCCGCTGATCGCGCCATCGATGCGCAGCGGATTGGCGGAGTTCACCGCGATGGTCGCATTGGCGGCGTTGAACGCGACCTTGGCGGCGATGGTGGTAGTACCTGCTCCGGCGTTGGAAGTGATGGCATTGGCGCTGGTAAATGTCAGCGTATGCGTGTCGGCCTGCAGGTTGACATTGGCACCGCTGCTGCTGTTGACCGTGAGGCTGTTGATGGTCATGTCCGCGCCCAGCCGCATGGAGTTTTCATTGGTGTGGGTGGTGGCGGAAAGGAAAACATCGGTGCCGGCTCCTGGTACGAGGCCGGTGGAGGTGCCCGCAAGATCCGTCGCCCAGTTGCTGAGCGTGCCGTTGGAGACGGCCCATTCATCGGTGCCGGTGCCCGAGAGGCCGCCCTTCCAGTAAGCGGCGGTGAGCGGAGTGGCGGCGACGGTGTTGAGCTGTACGAGGGTGTCCGTTTGTGTGATACCGCTGACCGTGAAGTCGGTGTTGTTGTAGATCTTGCCCAGCACATAGCTGCCGGTGCTGCCGTTGGTATTGAGCAGGCCGCCCGAGGGGGAGCTGAGCACGGTGGTAGGCGTGGTGGCGCCGGTGCCGCTGCCATAGACATTGAGGGTCACCGCGCCGGTCACAAGGGCCTTCGCGCCCAGGTTGAGGGCAATGCCGGTGCCGCCACCGCCGCCAACTTCAATGCCGAGCGTAGAGCCGTTGCCCAGGGTCAGCACAGTGCCGCTGGTGGCGTTCAGCGTCATCAATCCAGCGCCGGTGCCGGGCAGCATGTTGAAGACCGCGTTGCTGGCGACCGTGAGGCTGGAGGTGTTGAGCAGTCCATCCAGGACCGCGCCAGTGGCATGGGTGAGCTCCAGGGTCCCTTGGCTCACATTGGTGGGGCCGTAGAAGGTGTTGGCATTGCGCAGTTGCAGCCTGCCGGTGCCCGTCTTGGTGAGAGCGACATTGTACTGTATCACACCTGAATAGGTGGAATCCACGGCATTGCCTACGGTGAGCGTGTTCGTAGTAAGCGCAGTGTTGGTGATGTAACCCGCCACACCAGAGGTGACCTTCGGCGAGCTGAGGGTGCCGATGGTCTGGTTGAAGCCGTTGAGGTTGAAGACCGCATCGCTGGCGGTGTCGAGGTCGCCACCCACCGGCAGGGCGTTGTCACGACCGATGCGCACGGTGCCATTGAGGATATGGGTGCCGCCGGCATAGGTGTTCGCGCCGGAAAGCGTGATCAGGTCATTGCCTTGTTTCGTCAGCCCGCCGGGACCGCTGATCACGCCCTGGATTTCCAGCACCGCGCCTGCGGCTGAATTGGTCAGCGGCGAGGAGGTATTGGCCTGGCGGCCATTGTCGTAGCCGTTGACGCCCTGGGTGAGGTTCTGGCCAATGAAGGAATCACCGGCGAGGAAGAAGGAGACACCAGAGCCCAGCGTGCGATACAGCGCTTGGGTGGAGCCAAGCAGGTCATCGGTGCGCATGTAGCCTTCAATCGAGCCGCCGTTGAGGGTGAACGCGGTGTGCATGCCAAACTGGTCATTCGCCACCTGGAGCGTGCCACCGCCAAGGTTGATAGCTGCCGCGCCGACCGCATTCGCGGCGGAGAGACGCAGCACGGAACCGGCTTGGTAAACGATGTCCGAGCGCACGAAGTTCGACACATTGAGGTCGAGGACGCCGAAGCGCTTCACGGTCACAAGATTGGTGGCGGAGCCATTACCCAGGCCTGCCACATTGCTGATCTGGAGGGCGCCCTGCTCAATGTTTACCGCACCGGCAAACGAGCTGGCACCACGCACATAAAGCACGCCGTTGCCCCACTTGGTCAGGTGTTGGTCTGCCGTGCCAATGATGCTGGCGATGGAGACGCCGGAGCTGGTGCCGTTGGTGAGGTTCGCGTTCGGCACCGTCATGTTGACGTTGACGATGGCTCCGGCATTCGCGCCGGTGATCGTGAGCGTGCCGGCCTGCAGCAATGTGCGGTTGCGGTTGCCATCGATACGGAGCTGGGCATCCAGCGCATTGCCGCCGGTGGAGATGATCTGCAGGTCCGAAATGGTGCTGATGCGGTCGTCACCACCGGGATCGTAACTGATGATGCCGTTGTCCAGCACGATGATCTTGCCGGAGGTGTAGGCTTGGTTCAGCGAGTTGCCGGAGTTGGCCTGGAGACGAAGGGTGGCCGCACCGTTGACGCTGCCATTC
>JAQGPI010000593.1 GCA_028293175.1 Verrucomicrobiaceae bacterium
GTCGATTGAGGACAGTAAGTAGGCTTTGAGAAAGTGGTTGCGGCTTTAGCCGCATCAGGTGCATTTCAATGCGTTAAATTCCTGATTCGGCTAAAGCCGAAGCCGCTTTCTTCTGAACCCAACCAGCGCCCAGCCTACCCCAGCCGGGCAAACTTCTCTTCAATGCGCTCGCAGACCATGGCTTCCACAGCATCGTGGCCGATGCGTGTAACGGTGTCTTCGATGAAACCGAGCACGATGAGCTTGCGCGCCTGATCATCGGGAATGCCACGGGCCTTGAGGTAGAAGAGTTCTTCATCGCTCACCGGCGAACTCGTCGCGCCGTGGCTGCACTTCACCTGATCGGCATTGATCTCGAGGCCGGGCATGGAGTCGGCCTCCGCTTCGGCGCTGTTGATCAGGTTGCGATTGGTCTGGTAGGCATCAGTGTAATGCGCGCCTTTATCGACGATGATGAGGCCGCTGAACACGGTGCGTGTCTTGCCATAGAGCGCGTTCTTGTAAAGCAGGTCGCTAGTGGCATGCGGGGCCTTGTGCTTTTGCAGCGTGCGCTGATCGACGAACTGCTCGCCCTGCGGCATGGACACGCTGAGCATGTCGCTGCGCGCCCCCGCGCCGACGAGGTCGCTCACGCTTTCGCTGCGGCTGAAATCCGCGCCAAGCTGAAGCTGGAAATTTTTCACCAGTGAATCCTTGCCCGCGCTAGTCGAGGACAGGTGCATGGCCTGCGCCTTGTCGCCCATCTCCTGGCAACAGACATAGGTGATGCGGCTGCCGGAACCGCCGACAAGATCCGCCACGGCGCAGCTGAGCCCGGGCACATCATCGAGCGAACGGTAATGATCCACGACCACGACTTCGGCATTGTCGGAAGTCACAATCAGCGTGTGCGGGAAGATCGCGGTATTCTCACCAGCGGCCCAATGGAAGACCTCAATCGGCGCTTCCACCTTCACACCCTTGGGAACAATGACGACCGTGCCTGCACGCACCATGGCCAGATGCAAGGCCGCGAACTTCGCTGAGCCCAGCTCCATCTCGCGCTTCATGAAGTAATGCTCCAGCACATCGTCCTGCGTCTTCAGCGCTTCCGAAAACGGCTGGCAAACCACGCCCGCGGGCAGTCCTTCGGTTTGCGAGGAAACCAGGGCGTCATTTACAAAAACAAACCTCGCCGCCGTCTTCTCCAGTCCCTTCGAGCCCGTGATCGCACGCTGAACATCCGCTTCAGCAGCAGGCGCGGCGGCAATCAAGGTATCGAGCACCAGGCGCTTCGCATTGGAGTAGCGCCAGTGCTCATCCTTGATGCCGGGCAGCGGCAGCGCTTGGTATTCAGACCACGCAGCCGTGGCACGAGTTTGGAACCAGGAGGGAGCAGAAGCGAGACAAGCGGGGTCTTGGGCGAGCATGAGTGAGGGAGTTCTGGCTAGACTGGACAGATTTTAAAAGGTAAAGTGGACGGCATGAAAGCCGACGCCAAAAAATCGAAATGGCAGCTACAGGAGGCAAAGAATGCCTTCAGTGAAGTGGTGAATCGCGCGCTGACGGAAGGCGTGCAGACCATCACCCGGCACGGCAAGGACGTGGTGGTGGTGGTATCGCAGGAAGAATTTCGCAAACTGGCTCCAGCCCCGCACAAGCCTTTTGATCTGCTGGGCCACCTGATGGCCTGTCCCGACAAGGCACTCCATACGCGCGTCTTCCGCACTCCAGGCACGTCTCGGGACATTGAGCCATGAGATATCTGCTCGACTCCAATGTGCTGAGCGAACCGACCAATAAACACCCTGAGCCCAAGGTGGTACAATGGCTGGCGACGTACGCTGACCAATGCCTCGTCTCGATTCTCGCGCTCGGAGAAGTCGAGCGTGGCATTGCTAAGCTGCCCAACGGTGGTCGTCGTCAAAAATTGACGAACTGGTTTCAAGACCTTGCCGAGGGCATGGAAAAAGACGGACGCGTGATTATCATCGACCGTGCCCTGATGAGCTTCTGGACCGGTGTTTACAACCGAGAGGAACGACTGACGAAACGGAAGCCCCCATTTGTTGACACCATGATGGCTGCAACGGCGGAGATGCATGGGCTGACGATGGTGACCCGCAACGAAAAAGACTTTCCCAAGAGCCTCGCGGTTTTCAATCCCTGGAAACCATAACCTGCGCAGACACGCATTCGCCAGGCTGCTCAAGGAAAGAAAACCTTGAGGCTTGGAGCAACGGATCAGCGCATTCATCATCCCACTCAGTGCAAGGTCAGCCCACGCTGCCTTCCATTTCGAGGTCAATGAGACGCTTCAGTTCCACGCTGTATTCCATCGGGAATTCCTTCGCGAGATCGTTGATGAAGCCGTT
Source organism: Verrucomicrobiaceae bacterium (assembly GCA_028293175.1). Taxonomy (GTDB): domain Bacteria; phylum Verrucomicrobiota; class Verrucomicrobiia; order Verrucomicrobiales; family Verrucomicrobiaceae; genus CAINXC01. The sequence goes on from JAQGPI010000593.1 coordinate 2,355, forward strand.
GACGCTGAGGCTCATCGCTTCGGCCTCGCTGAGGCCGCGCTGCATGAGGTAGAAGATCTGGTCGGCGCTCACCTGGCTCACGCTGGCCTCGTGCTGGGTGGCGTGCTGGTTGCCGCGCACACTGATGGCCGGGTAGGTGTCGGTGCGGCTCTTCGGATTGATGAGCAAGGCATCGCACTCGGTGTTGTTCTTGCAGCCCTTCAGGTGTTTCGGGATATGGACCAAGCCACGGTACGTGGAACGGCCTTCGCCAATGGAGATGGACTTGCTCACCACGTTGCTCGTGGTGTCATCAGCCGCGTGTACCATCTTCGCGCCGGTGTCCTGATGCTGGCCGCTATTGGCCAAGGCAATGCTGATCACTTCGCCACGGGCGCGCTTGCCCTTCATTACCACGCCGGGGTACTTCATGGTGAGACGGCTGCCGATATTGCAGTCGATCCACTTCACCACCGCATCCTCATGCGCGATGCCACGCTTGGTCACGAGGTTAAAGACGTTGCTGCTCCAGTTTTGCACGGTCACGTACTGGATCTTGGCACCCTTCATGGCCACCAGCTCCACCACGGCGCTGTGCAGCGTCGCGGTTTCGAACTTCGGCGCGGTACAGCCTTCCATGTACATGATTTCGGCGCCTTCATCGGCAATGATCAGCGTGCGCTCGAACTGCCCAAACTGCTCGCTGTTGATGCGGAAATAGGCCTGCAAAGGGTGTTTCACCTTCACACCGGGAGGCACGTAGATGAAGGAGCCGCCGGAGAACACAGCGCTATTCAGCGCGCTGAACTTGTTGTCGCCGGTAGGGATCACCTTGCCGAACCACTTGCGGAAAATCTCGGGGTGCTTGTGCAGGCCCTCGGTGCTGTTCACAAAGATCACGCCCTGCTCGGACACGGCGGCCTTGATGTTCGAATAAGCAGCCTCTGAATCGTACTGCGCCTCCACACCGGCGAGGAACTTGCGCTCCTGCTCGGGGATGCCCAGGCGGTCGAAGGTCTTCTTCACATCTTCAGGCACATCGTCCCAGCTCTTCTTCGGCTTCTGGCCGTCGGAAAGGTAATAGCGGAACTCGTCGAACTTGATGTTTTCCAAGTCCTTTGTGGCCCAATGCGTGGGCATCGGCTTGGAGGAGAAGATCGCCAGCGCCTTCTTGCGGAAGTCCCGAATCCACTCGGGATCGCCTTTGACATCGCAGATGTAATCGATGGTCTTTTCACTGAGGCCGAAACCGGCGTCATACTTGTTCCGCTCCGGGAACGTAAAGTCACCCACGTTGTCGGCGCGGATATCGGTGATGTCTGGGGTGGAAATCATGGGGGTGATCAGGTCAGGGGTTCGCGGTACTAGGCCGCCAGGGCGCGTGCATCTTCAAGGACCCAGTCGTAGCCCTTGGCTTCAAGTTCCAAGGCGAGGTCGCGTCCGCCAGTCATGACGATGCGGCCGTCCATCAGCACATGGACGATGTCCGGCTGAATGTAGTCCAGAAGACGCTGGTAATGGGTGATGACGAGAATGCCGTGCTTGTCGCTGCGCATGGCATTGACGCCGCGGGACACCACCTTGAGGGCATCGATATCCAGGCCGGAATCGGTCTCGTCCAGGATCGAATACTTCGGCTCCAGCATCATCATCTGGAGGATTTCGTTGCGCTTCTTTTCACCGCCGGAGAAGCCTTCGTTCACGCTGCGGGCCGTGAAGCTGCGATCCATCTCAAGCTGGTCCATGCGATTGTAGAGCTGCTTGTAGAAGGCGACGGCATCAAGGTCTTCGCCCTCTGGCAGGCGGGCTTTTAAGGCGGCGCGGATGAAGTTGGCATTGCTCACGCCAGGGATCTCATGCGGGTACTGGAAGGCCAGAAACAACCCCGCACGGCTCCGGGCGGCAACATCCATGCTCAGCAGATCCTGGCCATCGAGCGTCACCCCGCCCTTCGTCACGGCATAGTCTTCATGACCGCATAGAACCTTGGACAGCGTGCTCTTGCCGGAGCCATTGGGCCCCATGATGGCGTGGACTTCACCCGGCTTGATTTCGAGGGTGAGGCCTTTTAGGATTTCGCGGTCAGGAATGCCAGCGTGGAGGTTGTTTACGAGGAG
>JAQGPI010000623.1 GCA_028293175.1 Verrucomicrobiaceae bacterium
CGCTGCGCCAGGACAAATTAATATACCCTGAGATACTAGGGGACAGCTCCGTCCTGGGATAGGAGAGGGGATCAAGCGGGTTGGTGCCCGCGATGCTCTCCATGGCATTGGTAAAGCCGTCGTGATCGGTGTCAGCGCCGGGCACCAGGCCCTGCACACTATAATACATCTCCCAGATGTCACTTTGCTGGTTCGTATTCTGATCCAACTGCGCCTGAAGCGAAGATGCCATGAGGCCAAGCAGGAATGCGCCAACGCTAAATTTGCGGGAGGAAATCATGGCAATATGGCAATTATAGCCACCTAGCCTGAAAAGAACAGATAAAGCTTTGTTTCCGTCAGCAGCTTAAGCAAACGGAATAATCCGCCCTTTACCCTTGGTGTGACCGCAATGGCACTACCTTGCGGTCAAGTTGATGCACAGCGGTAATATGGCGCACGGTGCCGCTGCGCGAGCGCATAAGAACGCTATGGGTTTCAGCCCGGTGGCCAGTGAGCTTCACACCTGGAAGCAGAGCGCTATCCGTGATGCCAGTGGCGCAAAAGAGCGCACTGTCACCAATGACGAGGTCGTCCTTGTAGAAAACTCGGGTAAGGAAATCCGGCGATACTTCCCCCGCCACCTCGGCACGGTGTTGTTCATCCTGAAACCACATGCGCACCTGCATGTCGCCGCCGAGGCACTTGAGCGCGGCGGCGGTGAGCACCGCCTCAGGCGATCCGCCGATGCCTACATAGAGATCAATGCCAGAATTGGGAATGGAAGGGGCGACGGCAGCGGTAATGTCGCCATCTGAAATCATGCGCAGTCCGGCACCCACGCGACGCACTGTTTCTACGATGCTGGCGTGGCGTGGTCGGTCCATGGTCATTACCACCAGATCGCCAATGTTTTTGTCGAGGGCCACGGCGACAAAACGCAGCACATCCTCCAGTTCCCAGTCCAGCAGGCAGGGCGATCCGATCCGGGTAAGTGCCTCAACCACTGCGGGGCCATAGGAAATCTTATGGCTGTAGAAGCTTGGGATGTTCACCATGGCTGAAGGCGCCCCTTCTGGTACCTGGGCGGCGGCGATCACAGCGATGCTGTTGGGCATGCCTTTGCCCACATTGGTCGTGCCGTCGATGGGATCGAGCGCGATGTTAAACCGTGGCGAGCCGGTCTTCCATGTGCCGAGATGCTCGCCCACGAAGATCCCTGGTGCATTATCCTTGATGCCTTCGCCAATGACGACCTCGCCGCACACATCCAAAATATCGAAAACGCCGTAAATGGCATCGCAGGCGGCGGCATCCGCCAATTCCTTCTCTCCACGACCCAACCAGTGCCGGGCTTGCAAAGCGGCGTTTTCAGTAGCGCGGACGAATTCGAATTCGATCAAGCGTTCCAGATCAAGCGTGCTGCGGAGTGGGGGAAGGGGCATAAAGGCGGGAGGGTTGGTTCGTTTTCCTTGTTCTGCTGGGGGAGCTTATGGAAGCGTCGGTAAAAACGGAACACATAAGTGGAAGGCCAGCAAACATTTGCGCTGGCTGACTTTGAAGGGTTCAATAGACCAGGATTATGTCCGACCCCCGCAAAGCCTCCGCTGCCAAACGCCATCGTCACTGGCTGCTCACGCAGTGGCGAGGGCTTTCCGACGGCCCATTGATCGATCTCCCTGTGAAATCGGTGGAAGACGTTCTTGGCAAGGTGATGAAGGCGGCTGGTCTGAGCGACCGTCTCATGCTGGATGAAGTCCTAGCCGCCTGGCAGCAGGTGGCTGGCGAATTCATCGCCAAGAATACCCTGCCCGATGGCTACACCCGGGGCGTGCTGCAGGTACGCTGCACCCAGCCAAGCGTGCACCATGCTCTATTAATGGAGAAAACCACTCTCTTGCGGAAGCTGAACGAGCATCTGGGCGAGGGGAAGATCAAGGATGTTCGCATCCGGCATGGGTGAGGCCACATGAATAGCACACTCCTCGCCTATTAGGGCCAGTGAGCATGGGTTCATGAAGGGGCCGTAGCCTGTCGAAAAGGTCGGTAAGGACGAGCTGCGCCTCGTTCCAATTTTGAGGGTCTGGATGTGGCGTCATCAGGCAGCGTAGTGGTTGCGCCTTGGCGTGGCTATACTTTGGCACCAGGGTGTCGCCTGGGATGCGGTAATCCTGCACCAATTATCAAAATCGATAATAAAAACAATGATTTCAGGATCGGTTTACCCGATTTTGTCATTTCCGAGCCGTAATCCGAACGGCGGTCACTATTTTCTCAAGGTAGGAGGGAGAGGGGAGGGAGGTCCCTTAAGCAACGCTGTATCCTTTGTGGCATAAGGGATTGGAGGTCGTCAGAACCGTTCAAAAGCGCCCATTTCCGAGATGGGGCATCTCATCCAGAGGCTCAGAAACAATAAATTACTATAAATATGATAAAATTGGGTTGATTGTTGTTACAGTTACTATCATATTTGTGACAGCAAATCGAATTACATCAGCCATGACAACGCCCTCCACTCTCAAGAATGTCGCCGCCGAAGCCCTCAAGGTTGCCGGTCTTGTGATTCTCGCCCTGGTTGGTGCGGCTACCGCCCAGGCTCAAATGACTTATCCAGTCGCCTACGCCTACCCAGCGCAGCAGGTTCGCCAGATGCCCCGGGCGATATCAGTCGCACAAGCAGCCCCTGCCGCTGGAAACTTCCTTTCCTTCAATGGCCGCTACGCCATGGCTCCCACCCACCTGCCAGCCCAAGTGCAGTATGCGGTGACCGCAGGCAACTACATCCAGAATAAGCCTTATGTCCGCGGTGGCGGGCATCGCAGCGTGGAAGACTTCGCTTATGACTGCTCGGGTTCGGTTTCATACATGCTGATCAAGGGTGGCATGCTCAACCGTCCGCTCTCCTCAAAGGAGTTCGCTTCCTTCGGCGAAGCCGGTCCTGGCCGCTTCATCACCATCTACGTGAAGCCTGGTGAGCATGTCTTCATGTCGGTCTGCGGTCTGCGCATGGACACGACGGGCGGCGGCGAAGGTCAGGGTCCCCGCTGGCGCGCCTCGGCCCGCTCCATGAACGGCTTCGTTATGCGCCATCCTTTTGGGCTCTAGCATCTCAGATTTGCGACTCTTTTTGTACAATCACCTTAAGTATTTTCTGTTCTGAGAATAAACAGAAGCTCAGTAACGATCCAGTCCGTCAACTATGAAAACCACAATTCAATCTAACGCCGCTAGTGATCTCGGCTCGGTCCTCGTCCGGCCTCTCTCAAATGCCCTATCCTTCGGTACTGGTTACCTCCGCTACCTTTCAGCGGCTGCCTCTATGGATGAAGACGAGCCTGCCAATTCCAAGCCAGCTATGCATCAGCCAGTCCGCTACCTTGGTGCAGTCGAGCCGATGGTGGATGGTCGTCTCGCTCGTTGGGAAACCGTTGGTAATGCTGCCAGGGTTTCGGCACAGGCTGCCAGCTTGCGCGAGGCGGTCATTTCGCTGCGGAACAAGATCTTGGCATCGTAGTCAACCGCACCAAGGCAAAAGATCCGCTGGGCAAGTCTCACCTCGCGGGGCATGGTACTCGGACCGCCGTGCATGTCTTGATCCTGTTTGCCGTTCTCGCTGCTGCTCTTCCGGGGCTGGCGGATGTTGTGGCTGTGGATGACCTGGGACATTCGTTTTCGAGCACTGGCAGCACGCCGGACGCCGTCTTGGCAGGCGGCCAAGAATTCGCCACCGGCTTCCACAAAATCCAGGACATGGCCTGGCACGGGCGCGACCTGTGGATTGCGAATTCGCCCGATCTCACCCTGGTGCGCGATTTGAACGGTGATGGCGTGGCGGATGAATACGTGCTCATGGGCCGTTCTTTAGGAGATGGTCAGCACGGCCTGAAAGGCATTGCCTGGGGCGCTGACGGCAAGCTCTACCTCGCCACCCAGGACCTCGCGCTCATGCCGGTCGGCCGATTAGATCGTCCTATGATGTATCACAAAGGCGAGTACGCTCCGGAGCCCTTCAAGCATGCCTCAACTGCTCCGTACGAAACTGCTATCCTTCGCTGTGATGCCGACGGCCGGAGCCTGGAGGTGGTTGAGCGGGGCCTCGCCAGCGAGCTCCGCCAGATAGGTTTTGACGACACTTTTCATGTTACTCGTGCGCCCTGTGCGGCCATGCTTTCCAATGAGGATGCGGTTAAAGAAGACAACGACCAGCGCACCCACGACCAATGGAGTTTTGAAGAACTGGCTGCAGATCTCGGTCACCCGCTTGCAGCCCGGTCCGTCGCGGCCCAGGAGGAGTTGATGCGGCGCGGTGAATCCATCAAAGTGGGCATGTTGAAATGGCTGAAGCGGGCAGACTTGACCCAAAGACAGCGGACCTGGGCACTGTGGACACTTGGCAGAGCGGGTAAGGACGATGTCGAAATCGAAGCTTGGTTCGCCACTCAACCCGTCAGCTCTGTGGATGAAAACACCCGTGTCCAATGCCTGCGCATCATCGTCTTCCGAATGCGGGAGTTCGGCTTCACAGAGAAAATGCCAAACAGTGTGGTGTTGGCCCTCCATGATCCAGTGCCGGGAGTGAGAATGCAGGCCGTGGAGGCCATTGGTCAGGCTCGCCAGCGCTTGGCTGCTTTAATTGATCTGCTGGCAGAGGAGCAGCAGGCAGACATCCGCCGCCTTGCCTGCCGGATCGTGGCGGAGGCAGGCGATGAGACCCTTTTGAGCCGCATTCAGAGCGATGCCAGGCCGCTTGTCCGCTCCGCCTTGAGTCCCCAGTAGAGGCGACCGAAATTTGCCTCAGTTTTCGATGTGAAACGGCACGTTTTCGAAGGTTTTAGTACGAGCCCATGTCGCCACAGCATTGGCCTTTCAGGCCAGCGGCGGCACCATGACGCCGATCCAGACCAGAACAACCTCGGCCTCGTGAGCACCACCTGGGCCCGTCCGGTTCCCGGCCTGAACCGGAAATCGGCAGCAACTTCAGCACCATCATCATCCAGGGCATGCCGGACAACGACGTGATCACCACCGTCAACTAATCATGTATTAACCATGCAGCGCCTGCCCGGGAGGCAGTCTTGAACTGCGCCAGGCAGGGTAGAGCCCGCTGATGACTCCCACGACCAACGAGATGAGGACAGACATAAGCATGAGTTGGGGACTAAGGTCAGCCTCCAGGAGGCCGCGAATGGCCGGGGTGTGTTCCAGAAGCTTGACGCCGATGCCGCCGATGATGACGCCAACCACACCGCCGCTGAACCCCAGGAGGGCGGACTCCCAGAGGATGAGCCTGACGATGCGGCTGCGCTTCCATCCTAGAGCAAGCAGGATGCAGATCTCCTGGGTGCGCTCGAACACGGTCATGAGCATGGTGTTCATCACGCCCAAGACCCCTACAAGCACGGCGAGCAGTGAGGTGCCCCAACTCATGGCGCGGATGAACTTGTAGGCCTGGCTATTGCCGATGTTGTCGCCGGCTGGCATGGCTTTTCCTTCCGGCACCACTTTGTTGATTTCCTGGCACAAGGTCTTCACTTCGGCCTCGGTGGTGCCCGGGGTGACACGTACATCAATGATGTTGATCTTGCCCTGGTTGCCGGTGATTTCCTGAAGCAGAGGCAGCGAGAGGATGACCGAGCCATCTTCCACAATGGCACCCCCATCAATAATCCCGGCAACGGTAAGCTCGCGGGTCTCGATCTGGATGGGATCCCCGATCTTCTTGCTAAGAACTTCGGCAGCGGTGCGGCCGAGAATGACAACCGGCTCCATTGCATCCTTCGGCATGCGACCAGCCGTGAGCTTCAAATTCTCCCAAGAAAAGCCGCCCCATTCGCGGGCGGAAACGAACATCATGGAGGAGCTCTCGATGCCCATCAAGTCCACCAGGATGGTGCAGGTGGCCGCAACATGGGGAAGAGGTGTGATACGCTCTCGTACTTTGTCCTCAAAAGGTTTAGGAGTGAGGGCACTGCTCAGGTTGCTGACGACGACATCGGTACCGCGCGCCTTCATGCCGCTGGCCCAGCTTGATTCAAAGCCGCGCGAGATGCCTACCAGAGCGACCACGGCGGCAATGCCGATGGAGATACCGAGCAGGGTAAGGCCGGTGCGGACGGGCCGGCGAATGAGGCCTCTTGCCACCACTGTAAGGAATGTCATATCAGGAAGCGGCGAGGGTAGTAGTTAAGGCACTGTCAGAAAGAACGCGACCATCCTTCATGCGCAGCGTGCGCGAGGCGGTGCCTGCAATACCCTGATCATGGGTGATCAGCACAAGAGTCATGTGTTTGTCCGTATGCAGGTTGACCAGCAACTCCATCACTCGTTCGGCATTTTCGCTGTCGAGGTTGCCGGTGGGTTCGTCCGCAAGCAAAACGGAACAGCCATTTGCAAGGCTCCGGGCGATGGCGACGCGCTGGCGTTCGCCGCCAGAAAGCTTGGCGGGAAATTGATCGAGTCGATGGCCAAGCCCCACGGACTTGAGCAGTTCGGCGGCCCGGTCGCGGCGTTCGGAAGCCGACCAGCCCATCTCGAACATCGGCATCTGTACGTTCTCTAGTGTGGTGTAGGTGGGCAGCAAATGGAAAGACTGGAAGATGAAGCCGATCTCACGTGCCCGATATTCAGATGGATCCGGAAGATCGGCCAGCGAGTTACCGCGATAGAGCAATGATCCAGAACTCGGCTTGATGAGTGCGCCGAGGATTTGCAGCAAAGTGGTCTTACCGCAGCCGCTAGGGCCGGTGATAGCGACGAATTCGCCCGCCAAGATACTAAAATCGACCCCGCGTAATGCCTGCACCTTTCCATCATCGAACTCTCGTTTCAGATTCGCTGCCTCATACACCACCTGTGATGGCGGGCTGGCAGATGATGGCGTGGATGAGGTCATGAGGAGTGTTCGAATGGGGGACGGCCGTTGGAAGATTGTGTCTGCCAATGCGCACCCACGCGGGGGTCGCGGAGCTTGACTAACAAGTCCTTTAGCGCGTGACGGTAACTGCGGAAAGGAGGGGTTTCACCCTGTTCCTTTGGGACAAGCGTTGGAGCCAGAGGCGGAAGTTCAGCATGGGGAAGGCCCATGTGGCGATGATGCAAGCCGTGGAAGGGCTCATGCAGAAGTGTAAAAGCGAGCAAGCGGCCGCCCCAGGTGTCCGTCACTATACTTCGCGTAGCGCTGGTGGCCGTGTGGCCTTCCATGCCGACATGCTCGATGTACTTGCGCCAGCTTTGCAGGTTCCCCGCAATGAAGCCGGGAATGAAATGCATCCAGATAAGGTACTTCCACAAACCAAACCAGGCGACGACACTAACGACGGTGGTCCAGAACAAGACCATCAAGAGAAGTTCATTCCAGATGCGTCTCCGCACCTTTTTAGCGCGGATGGGCGAGTCCTTGCGGAAGAAACTGCGCATGAACAGGTACGGCGTGAAAAACAGACCGGCGTTGAGTTCCAAAAAAGCGGCGAACACGCGCACCCACCGTGGCGACTTGGTATCAGTAAAGGGCCAGAGTTCCTCATCTTTTTCCGTGGCCAGATGCATGTGATGGGTCTGGTGCGAGGCCCGATAAAGGGTGAAGCTCATGAAGCTGAGGATGCCGATGAGTACACCGTCGAAGTTGTTGAACGTCCGATTCTGGCGCAGCATCCCGTGAGAGGCCTCGTGAAAGCCGATCAGCAGCCCGTGCATGAAATGGCTGGCGATAAGGGCGAGTGGAACGGCGAGCCAGTAGTTGTTGTGATACAAGGCGGCGATCATCGCCACATTGGTAAACGTCAGGGCGAACACAATGATCTGAAAGGCCGAGCGGCTGACCCAATGGGGTTCGTGAGGCTCGGGGGTCAGTTCTGCTGTGGAAGGGACGTTCATCAAGTTAAACTGAGGATAAGCGGCATTCCGGACTTTGGGAAACCTTCGTTAATACGATGAGAAACAGGCTGTTGAGCGTGTCAATGTCAGCACGGGTGAAAAGAGATGGACGGTACAGCCACACGACTTCCAGTCCCGCGCCCTCCTCGGTGATCTCGCATCCGAGATCGAAACGTGCGGTGCCTGTGGACCGCATGCGCAGTTTCACGGAGAAACCGGGTAGGTTCACATCTGGAACGGGATGGTTCTGCAAGGCAAAGCGGACGCTGTAAACCGGATGATGGCCGGGGGCGGGGCGGTCATTCAGTGCCAATGCCAGCTCAACAAAAGGCATGGCATTTGCAAAGGCGTCCATGGCCGACTCCCGGCATTCCTTGAGCGCAGTGGTGAAGGGCTTGTCGTGCTCCACTTGACTGCGCAACGGCACGTTGCCAGCGAAGTAGCCCATCGTTTCGTTTGCCGCCTGCTTGTTGCGATTCGCCACGGGCGTGCCCACGGTGATGTCACCCTTGCCCGTCCACTTGGCAAGCGTCCACTGGAAAGCGGTCAGCAAGGTGTTAAACAGGGTCGCACTGTTGCCACGCGCAAGTTCCCGCACGGCAGCCGTGAGGTCAGGAGGAACTTCCAGAATCACGCGTTGCAGCGGACCGGTTTCGATGGGCGAGGCCCACAGTTGCTGGGAACCCGCGAGCTGCGGCTTCCAGAAACCTGCGCGATCCTCCAGCAGAGCTGGCTGCCAGTAGGCACGCTCAGCAGCGCCCCAATCACTGTAGGAGAATGGGACCGGCGGGAGGGCGGCTCCAAGTTTATGCTTGGACTGGAGGTAGGCCGCGACCAAGTCTTGAACGAAGACACCAAGCGTCCAGCCATCGGCAATGGCGTGATGAATCGCCAGCACCATGAGGATGTCATCCGGCGCGCGCTGAAGCAGTTCCACGCGGTAAAGCGGTCCACGCACCATGTCGAAGGGGCGCCCGAAAATTTCCCGCATGACCTCCTCCTGTGCCTCGGGGGTTTGCTCGGCTGGGGTCAGTTCACGATAATGGACGTTTGCCGTGCCGGTAGAGCGCACCATTTGCAGCGGCTGCGCCTTTCCTGGAAGGAAGGAGGAGCGTAGCACGTCGTGACGTTCCACCACGCGCTGCACGGCTGCCTCGCAGTCCTTGATGGAAACGGTACCGCGTACTTGGATGAAAGCGCAGATGTGATTGGCCACATCACCCACCGCCACGGGCGATGCTTCCCACAGCTCGCGCTGGGGGAAGGTCAGGACATGGAGGCGGGCTTCTCCGCTTTCGAGCCAGTGCTTTAACCGGGAACGGTTGTCTTCAGACATTCAGGATATGAAAGAAATTCAGGCCTTGGCTTCCGCCAGGGGCTCGTCGGCGTCATCACCAAGAAGGCTGTCGATGTCGTCGTCGGACAAGGCATCGAGATCGACTTCTGAGACCGCGGTAGGAGCCGCTTCGACGGGCTTGGCTGCTGCTGCAGACGCGCTGCCGCCGGAACCACCGCCCATGTGCTCACCGATGAGATTGCCAATCTGGCCAATGGTGCGAGCACGCATGAGGCTGGTCGGTGGCAAGGCCACGCCGATAACGCTTTCCAGCGAGTTTTCGATCTCAACGCCCATAAGGGAGTCAAGGCCGAGATCGGTGAGCGGCTGGTCGTCGCGCAGGCTGCCGGGTTTCACACGTAGGACGGAACCGACGACTTCGCGCACCGCCTGACTGATCAGACTCAATCGCTCTTCGCCGGAAGCGGCCTCGATCTTCACCTTCCAGTCGCTGCTGGTACCGCTCCCGCCTTCCGCGCTTTCCACGCCCGAAGCGAAGACGCGTTCAAGCAGCGGATTTTCCTGAAGACCACGGAACGATTGACGCCACTTGGCCCAATCGACACGGATAGCAGCCACTTGGGTGGAACCTGCGCTGAGGAAGCTTTCGAGCAGGGTGATAACTTCGCCTGGTGACAAAGCGGAGGTCCCTTGGCGGGCAAGGAATTCTGCAACGCGCTCGTTGCGCGCCACGTAGCCTTCGCCGCCGAGCACACCCCAGTTGATGGTCAATGCAGGCAAGCCAAGCGCATGACGATGATGGGCTAGCGCATCAAGGAAGGCATTGGCAGCAGCGTAATTACTTTGCGCCGGATTGCCGAAGATGCTGGAGACGGACGAGAACATCACGAAGCAATCAAGCTTCATGTCCTTGGTGCCTTCATGCAGCAGCCAAGCACCGTGGGCCTTGGGGGCCATGACGGTGCGAACGCGCTCCCGATTGAGGGCGGACATGGGCACGTCGTCGATGACCATGGCGAGATGGAAGATGCCGAGCAGAGGCTGTCCGGAGGCTTTGATCTCCTTGAGCACGCGGGTGACGTCTGCGGCTGATCCGGCATCCGCCTTGATCACCTGGATATCAATGCCCTTGGCCGTGAGATCCTTCACGAATGCTGCGGCCTCCGGTGTGGAGGCTCCACTGCGGCTGCTCATCACGAGGTGACGGGCTCCGCAATCGACCAGCCATGTGGCGAGCACGCGACCGAAGCCACCAAAGGCCCCGGTAAGCAAGTAAGTGCCATCGGGCTTGACGGTGAAGGCCTGTGGCTTCACTTCGCCGCGCCGTGGCACGAACGAATCGGGGAAGGCCACGACGACTTTGCCTGTGTGCTTGCCTTGTGCCATGAGACGGAAGGCGGCATCGACACGACAGGCAGGGAAGGAGCGGAAGGGCAGGGGACGCAGAGCGCCCTGCTCGATCAGCCCGGCGATTTCAGCGAGGAGATCCCGTGTAAGCTTTTCATCGCCAGTGAAGACGGCATCCATGGCCACGACGTGGAACGAGGCGTTCTTGCGCAGCGGCCAGAGTGGGATACGCGAGTTCTGATAGATGTCGCGTTTGCCGATTTCAATGAAGCGGCCAAACTCCGCAAGGCAAGAGAGACCCATCGGAATGGCCTCGGCTGCGAGCGAGTTGAGCACCACATCGACACCGCGCCGGTTAGTGATGTCCATCACCGCACTGGCGAAGTCGCCCTTGCGAGAATCGACCACATGTTGCACGCCTAGCGTTTCCAGAAGGGCACGCTTAGAGTTGCTTCCAGCACTGGCTATCACGGTGACGCCAAGATGCTGGGCGATCTGGATGGCGGCCATGCCAACGCCACCCGCACCGGCGTGGACGAGGATGGTTTCGCCAGCCTTCATGTGAGCGACGTTTTTCAACGCATGCCACGCAGTCATGAAGACCACCGGAACGGTCGCCGCTTCCTCAAATGACATAGTGTCTGGCAGCAGTCGCACATCGGCACCACGAGCCAGGGAGTGAGTGGCAAGGCCGAAGACAGCGAGGCCAAACACACGGTCGCCCGGCTTAACGTGAGTGACGCCTGCGCCAACGGACTTGATAATGCCGCCCACTTCGTCACCGAAGATGCGCGCATCTGCCGTTTCAGCAGGGTACAAGGCGAGGGCCTTGAGCACGTCGCGGAAGTTCATGCCAGCGGCCTTCACTTCGATGAGCACTTCGCCACGGGCGCAGGTCTGCGGAGTGAAAGGAACGAGGCGCAGGCTATCCAACATGCCGCGCTCGCGGGATTCGAGGCGCATCGGCACGCTGACGTCGAGGCGCTCTTCACGCACCGGCATCCCCCGTGTGATACGCTGTACGTAACGAGCTTCGCCACGGAAGGCGATTTCGCGTTCGACATCCTTGCGCAGCAGTTCATTCCACAGCAGGACCTTGTCGGCAGCCGAGGCTGCTGGCGGCAGGTCAATCCCGCGGCAGGCAAAGTTCGGATGCTCGCTGAGCACTACGCGGAACATGCCGATAGCTGGAGCTTGTGCCACAGCGGCAGGTTCCTTCTGGCCATCAACCGGCTGTGCGCCACGGGTGACAAGATCCATGCGGAGCTTGGCGGCCGGGGTGGTGTTTTCGATTGCCTGAGTGAGATGCAGCAGGGCATCCGTGCCCATGTGGGCTTCGTTGTTCATCTGCTCATCGAGCGGCCAAAGATAGACCATGCGCTCAGGTGCGGCATCGGCATTGCAGATATCGAGAAGCTGCTTCCAATCTTCCAGTGCTTCGGCGCGGACCGTGAAGGAATCCTTGTCCTGGGAGAACTTGGTGCCGCGATGAATGGTGCGGTAACGCACGCCAGTGGTGGCGAGCGTCTTGACCAGTTGATCGCCGACGCCGGTGCTGTCGCTGAAGACAAGCCAAGATTGTTCGGCGGGCACTTCCACAGGCGCGATTTCGGCCATGGTCTGAGCGTCTTGCCAGGCCTTGCGAGCCAGCAGTCCCACCTGGCCTTCGCCTTGTGGACCGTGGAGCCCGGCCAGTGAGATGGTTTCGGCAAAGCCCGCTTCCTTCAGGGCTTTTTCCCATTGAGCGCGCTGCATCAGCGGCTGTTCGGGACGCAGATCGCGGTCAGTCAAATGCCACCAGCCGCTGGTGAGGCCGAAGACGGATTCCGTCCAAAGCTGGGGCGTCGCCACATCCATGAAGAAGAGCGTGCCGCCGGGGGCGAGCAGTTCGTGGATGTAGCGCAGCGATTGGCGCACATCCGCCACGGCATGCAGCACGTTGGTGCCCACGATCATGTCGTAAGCACCGGCTTCAAAGCCTTGCTCGGTGGCTGGTTTTTCGAGGTCGAAGATCTTGCAATCGACTTCCGGGAAGGCAGCGAGTTTGCCAAGCGCAGCTGGGAAGAAGCCTGCGGAAACATCGGTGAAGGTGTAGCTGTGCAGACCGCGATCCAGCTGCGGCAGCAAATGTGCCGCTAGACCGCCGGTACCGGCTCCCACTTCTAGAATGCGCAGGCCACGCCCTTCCGGCAGGCTGCGGGCCGCTTCCTGAACGCCGCTGGAAATGGCTGCCATCCAGTGGCTGGCGAAAAGGCCATCGCCATAGAATTGATCGAGCAACTCAGCATTGGTGCCGGTGAAGAGCACCTGAATGGCATCCTTGTCACCACGGAGGATGGGACCAAGATCGGCGCATGTGCTGGCGCACAACAGGCCTTCAGGCAGATGGCCCGGATGCTTGGAAAGGAAAGAACGCAGTTCGTTCTTTGCCGATGAGGCGGCGGTAGTGAAAACCTCTGTGGCGATGTAGCCATCACCGTCGGCTTTCAAGATGCCGCGCTTGATCAGGCTGGCCATCAGGCGGCCAAACACGGTGCGCATGAGGGGCGCAATCTTGAGCGAATCGGCGGTGAACTTGCCGCTCGTGGCACTGACTCCCATGTCCCGCAGACCGTGGGCGATCTGCGCGGCGGCGAGGTCGTCCTCGGCGGCCATGGTGGCCTCCAAAACGGAGCGGCCACGCACGGCAAGTACTTCGTCCAAAGTCTTGAGGGCGGCAGCGCGTAGCGTGTCCAAAGGCACTGGAGCTAGTGCCGTAGGAGGGGCGGTGGACGGCGTGCGCTCCCACTCGATATGATAGAGTAGATCGCGAGTGCCGCCGGGTGCGCCGGACTTGCGGGCAGCGGCCATGCTGATGGCGCGGAAGGCATCCACCATCACGCAGGGTTCGCCTGCTTCGTTGTAGATGGCGAGGTCGCCTTCCAGGAACTCGTCGTTGCACTGCACGACGCCAGCCCGGACGCGGATGCCTGCACCTGGCGAGCGAAGGTAGAGGATGCGGCCGAAACGCACGGGCAGCTTGGTGCGTGCACCGCGTTCTTCGACGGTATGAGCACCGGCGGAAAAGACATGTAGCGCGCCGTCGAAGAGCACGGGATGGAGCGGATATTCAGGAGCTCGGTGTGAGATGTTGTCCGACAGTGTCACGAGTCCTGAGGACAATCCGGCACCCGCCCAGAGTTCACGCACGGGCTTGAACTCTTCACCATAGCGCAGTCCAACGTCGCTCATGCGGCCGTAGAATTCGCCCAGGCCGACGCGGCTCTGGCCCGCATCGGGAGCGCCATTCCAGGTGGAGGAAGCAAAGGCGGAATCTGTGCGTTCGCCACGCATGAAGCCGACCACATGTACGGACCACGCGGCGGCATGCTCGAAGCGGCTCTGGATGTTGAAGCTGCGCTCATTCGGATCGTAGGAGATCTCCAGCATCACACCGGAAGCCGGATCGGGAACGATCAGCGGTTTGCGGATTTCGAAGTCTTCAATGACGAAGGGACGGCCTTCAAAGATCTGCACACCCACTTCCAAGACCATATCCACAAAAGCGGCGGCGGGGAAGACCACGAGGTTTTCCACCTTGTGGTCCTTGAGGAAAGCCATGTGGCGGTTGTCGAGGCGGCAGACCCAGGTGGGCGTGGCGCGGGGCACTCGTACGTCCAACAAGCCCTTGCCACCACTGCCGAGACGGCCATCGCGCCATTCATTCGACTCACTCCACCAGCGGCTCTTGTCCCACGAGTAAGCGGGCAGCGTGAGCTGATTGCGGGATGGCGTCATCGCCGCGAAGTCCAGCGATACAGCGGCGCGATGGAGGTCCATGGCGGTTTCCAGCATGTACTCGTGTTCGCGTTCACGACGAGCGGAGGAAACGACCGGGGCCTTGATGCTGCGAGCGGCAAGGCATTCCTGAATCGAAATGGCAAGTGCAGGATGGGCACTAATTTCCAGCCACACATCGACTCCGAAATCGGCCATCGCATTGACAGCGGGCACGAATTGTACGGCTTGACGAATGCCGCGACCCCAGTGAGCTGCCACGCATTCTTCGCCCTTAGCACGAGTGCCCGAGACGGTGCTGAAGAAGGGTACTGTTTCAGCTTGCGGCTTCAGCGAGGCCAGTTCTGCAGTAAGCGCATCCGCGGCAGGCTGCATCAGGGCGTGATGGAACGGATGATCTACGCGCACAAACTTGGCGAACACACCCTGAGGCTCCAGTTCAGCCTGAATGGCCTCAAGCGAGGTCTTGACGCCGGACAGAGTCAAGGAACGCGGACCATTGAAGGCCGCTATGGAAACGGTGCGATCATGGCGGGCAATGACGGCGCGGGCCTGCTCTTCATCGAGAGCCACTGCAAGCATGGTACCGTCGCCACGGGCGCAGTTTTCCATGAGACGGGCGCGCAGCACGATGACGCGGGCACCTTCTTCAAGGCTCAAAATGCCAGCGACACATGCGGCGGCGATTTCGCCCACGCTGTGGCCGACGATGGCGGCGGGGGATACACCCCAGGATTTCCACAGGGCGGAAAGCGCCACCTGCATAGCGAAGATGGCGGGCTGGCCGATTTCGGTGCGCGACATTTTAGAAGTGGCCTCATCGCGGCCCAG
>JAQGPI010000629.1 GCA_028293175.1 Verrucomicrobiaceae bacterium
GCCTTCGTTTTGAATGTGGAGGAACCCTCCGCAGCTTGGAAGGAAATCGAGCCGATTCCCGGCAAGCCGCGTTTCCTTTGCGCTGCCGCTGCCCATGAGGGGGCTTTGTTTATCTGCGGCGGCACCACCTTGGAGCCTCAGGCGGATGGCAAGCTGAACCGCGTGTATTTGAAAGAGACCTGGAGCTACAGGCCAGGGAAAGCCTGGACGCAGTTGGCAGACATGCTGCAGCCAGCGGTGGCGGCTCCCTCGCCGATGCCTATGCGGGACGGCAAGCTGCTGGTGCTGGGCGGAGATGATGGTTCGCATTGGGGCTTCCAACCACCTGCGGAGCATCCGGGATTCCCGGCTCTCATTCAGGGCTATGATGTGAAGGCCAATCAATGGCGCGAGGCTGGCAGCTTGCCCGCAGGTCGTGCGGTGTTGCCGAGTGTGGTGTGGCGGGACCGGATTGTGCTGATTAATGGCGAGCAACGCCCCGGCGTTCGTTCGCCCAGGGTTTGGTCGTTATCCGTTGATAGGCGGTAACCGGTGGTTCGTTCTTTTCGCTTCTCATTGCATGTCTTTACCTTCCTCCCTTCCTCGCAACGCCTGGCTCACGGTGTGGCTTCTCTGGCCCGTTGCCCTCTTGAACTATCTCGACCGCCAGATGCTGGCGACGATGGGCCTGTCCATCAAGCAGGACATTGTGGAACTGCAATCCGCGCAGACCTACGGCAACCTGATGGCGATCTTCATGTGGGTCTATGCGATTTGCAGTCCCTTAGGCGGGGCGATTGCCGACCGGGTGAGCAAGAAATGGCTCATCGTTTTGAGCCTGGTTGTATGGTCTACGGTCACCCTTTTGATGGGTCATGTGCATGGTTACAACGAACTGTACTGGCTCCGGGCAGCGATGGGCGTGAGCGAGGCCTTTTACATTCCGGCAGGACTGGCCTTAATTGCAGACTATCATCGTGGGCCCACGCGGTCTCTGGCCGTAGGCGTGCACATGAGCGGCATCTACCTGGGGCAGGCACTTGGCGGCTTGGGCGGCTGGGTGGCGCAGGAGGTGTCGTGGCGGGCGGCCTTTCAGGGATGTGGCTATATCGGCGTAGGCTATGCCTTTGTGCTGGTGGCAATGCTGAGCAATGCGCCGCAAGAAGTGAAGCGTGAAGCAACTTCGGATGAACTTGTGCCCGAGGTGCAGCCGGTGGACTGGGTGGGTTTTGCGATCCTGATTCTCTGCTTCTCGCTGCCGAGTCTGCCGGGTTGGGCCGTAAAGAATTGGTTGCCCACGCTTTTGCAGGACAGCTTTCACATGGATCAAAAAAGCTCCGGCATCTGGGCTACCTCCGTGGTGGCGTGCTCTAGCTTTATTGGGGTGCTGATTGGCGGACGATTGTCCGACCGGATGTCGGGCATGGATGTGCGTGGCCGCACCTGGGTAAGCGCCATGGGGCTGCTGTTGCTCATGCCCGCCCTCACAGGCCTGGGCATGGCACCCAATTTTGCGGTGGCCATCATCTCGGCGGCCTTGTTCGGCATCGGTTTTGGCCTGTTCGATACCAACAACATGCCCATTCTTTGTCAGGTAGTTCCTCCGCGTATGCGTGCTACAGCTTATGGCGTGTTAAATTGCGTGGGCATTGGGGCCGGTGCTGCCCTCACGCCGATACTGGGCAAAATGAAGGACCAGGGCGTGCCGCTTTCGCAAGGTTTTGCCCTTTGCGCCATTCCAGCCGTCACCGCCTGCATTTTGATGGTGTCGCTGCGACCGAAATCCAACGGCTAGCATCTGGCTGTTTGATTCTCATAATCTCCCTTCCACCTTTCCCAATGCCTCACCTTACTCCTCCACTCCACGGCCTTGTAGCTGCCACTCACACGCCGTTCTTTCCGGATGGCTCGATCAACTTTGGCATGGTGGAAAAGCAGGCTGAGCATCTGATCAACAACAAGGTGCCCACCGTATTCATCAACGGCAGCACAGGGGAGAGCAGTTCGCTTTTGCTGGATGAAAAGCTGGCGCTGGCGGAACGGTGGTTTGAGGTGGTGAAGGGAACCGAATTGAACATCGTGGTGCATGTCGGGGCCAATTGCCTTGCCGAATCCAAAGCGCTCGCTGCTCAGGCCGAGAAGCTCGGTGCTGCCGCGATCAGCGCCGTATCTCCCTCGTATTTCAAGCCACGGAGCGTGGAGGTGCTCATCGATTGCGCTGCCGAGATCGCAGCTGCTGCACCGAGCACACCGTTTTACCATTACGACATTCCGGCGCTGACAGGTATCAACCTGCCTATCGCTGAGTTCTTGGCGAAGGCTCCGTCACGCATTCCCACGCTGGCGGGCATCAAGTTCACCAACCCGGATTTGATGGCTTACCAGTTTTGCCTGCGGGTGGATGGCGGTGCCTGGGATCTGCCCTGGGGTGTGGATGAACACATGCTCGGGGCGCTTGCCATGGGTGCCAAAGGCGCGGTGGGCAGCGGCTTTAACTTTGCCGCGCCGATCTATCATCGTCTGATGGCGGCCTTTGTCGCAGGTGATATGGCGACAGCGCGCGAAGAGCAGTTCCGTGGCGTTCAGTTGATCCAGCTTTTCGCCGGTCTCGGTTATATGGCGGCGGCAAAGGCAGCCATGAAGATGTTAGGTGTAGACGTAGGGCCTGCGCGCCTGCCCAATGCCAATCTCACGGCTGACCAGACGAAGAAGCTGCATGCCGATCTGGAGGCCATGGGCTTCTTCGAATGGGTGAAGTAGAGCTGCCTCACAGTCCCGTGGGATGATCGACAAATTCCCACGGCAGGCCAAACTTCTCGTTGAGGTGCCGGGCCAGGGCCTTCACCCCGAAGGTCTCCGTCGCATAGTGGCCCGCGTAGATGAGGTTCACGCCCAGTTCCTCAGCCAATGTATAACTCCAATGCGGGCCTTCGCCGGTAATGAAGGTATCAATGCCAGCAGCCACGGCGGCGGCCACTTCTGAGCCCGCCCCACCAGTGACAAGGCCGATGCGTTTGGTGACGGCTGGTCCCCCAGGGCACAGGTGCACCGCCGCGCCAGTCGCTTGCTTTAAGCGCGCTACCAGTTCATCGCGATGCACTTCGGCTTCTGCTACAAGGCCGATGTCGGTGCCCTTGTAAGGATGGAAGGAGCGCGCAGGCTCAAGGCGCAATGCGCGCATCAGCACGGCGTTGTTGCCCAGAGTAGGGTGGGCATCCAATGGCAGATGGGCGCTGTAGATGGCGAGGTTGTTCTCAATGCAAAGGCGGTTCTTTTCGAACACGCTTCTGGTCACCGGCTGCAGGCCGCTCCAGAACAAACCGTGATGCACCAGCAGCAGATCAGCACCACGCGCTGTGGCTTCACGGATCACTGGCAGGCAGGCATCGACTGCGGCGATCACCTTTGTGACTTCGCCCTTGGAGTTCTCCATTTGCAGGCCGTTGAGGGCGCTGCCGTAATCGGCGATTTCGCCGATGCGGAGTTCGGCGTTGAGGTAGGAAGCGAGATCGGAGAGAAGCATGGTGATGGCACTATCATCCACAATAACTGGGCGGCCATCCACCAGGAAACTGCTCAATCTAAGGGTTGCACGGCTTGGCGTCGGCGGTGTACTCAGGATTGGGCGGATATCCGCCTTTTCTCCCACCATGAGCAAACAGTGCCTGAACCTCGGCTGCGGCACGGACATTCGTCCGGGCTGGGTCAATCTTGACGTCGCCGCTCTCCCAGGCGTGGATGTGGTTCATGATCTGAAGGTGCTGCCCCTGCCGTTTGAAGACGGGCAATTTGATCACGTCGCCTGTCTGGATGTGTTGGAGCATCTGGATTACCCTCCGGTGCTGAAGGAGATTCACCGCATCCTGAAGCCCGGTGGCACAGTGCGTATCGACGTGCCGCATTTCACCTCCAGCAATGTCTATGTGGACCCCACGCACCGGGGCATTGGTTTCTCGGTGAAGACTTTCCGTTTCTTTGCCAAAGGCACGGGCGAGCATGACCGACGGGGCGGTTACTATTTTGACTTCCAATTCCAAGAAATCAGCGAGACGTCGTTGGTTTTCAGCAAAGGCCTGCCCTATGCATGGAACTGGCTGATCGACCCGCTGGTGAATTTTTCGTACAAGGTCCAGTGCTACTATGAAGCGACGGCTTTCTCCCGGTTGTTTCCTGCCGAAAATCTCCGCGTTGTCCTGGTGAAATGACAGCGGGCTCCTGGTCATCACTGGTGAGACGCTGGAAAATCCTGGGCGCCGATTGGCTGCGATACAGTTCAGTGGTTCATTTCGGAGCATGGACGGTCTTCTGCATAAAATCAGTCTTTGCACGCGGACAATGTCGTAAAGACTGGGCCTTGTATCCGACGGGAATTGACGAGGCCTGCAGCGCTGCGAGATGCGCTGCCACTGATTCACAGATGCGAATGGCAGAGTCG
This sequence comes from Verrucomicrobiaceae bacterium, assembly GCA_028293175.1. Taxonomy (GTDB): domain Bacteria; phylum Verrucomicrobiota; class Verrucomicrobiia; order Verrucomicrobiales; family Verrucomicrobiaceae; genus CAINXC01. The sequence continues at coordinate 4,415 of JAQGPI010000629.1, forward strand.
CTGGCCGAGCGTCGGCTGGAAGGCCTTGCGCGGCGATCCGTATTGCTGCCACGCACCATCGCCGATTTGAAAGTGGACAAATCGGCGGTGCTCAAGCCGGCATTGCCGGGAGGCGAAAAAGGCGTGGTCTTCATTTCTTTCGAGCGCAACTGGCAGCGGCTCATGTGCGCTGGAACGCAGGCGATGGAGCGGCTGGAGAAACAGTATCGCTTCATCCTCGCACCTACTTGGTCGCCGCCGCATTCCACGATAGGCTACCTTTTTCCGCGGATGTTTGATTCACCGGTATTCAGCACATTGAGCAATGTGCGCGATCTCGATTTGATGCCGCGCCTGAGCGGCAACTACCGCCTGCTACCACTCTACGCATCGAGCTGGGTGAGCCCCGAAATCTTTAGCCCATTGTCTGCATCGGAGCGCGATATTGACGTCATTGTACTGTCCAATTTCGCCAAGTATAAAAGGCATCATGTGCTGTTTCGTGCGCTGGCAAAGATACCAGCGGCGAAGCGTCCGCGAGTGATGCTGGTGGGCCAGCCGGACGGCTCACGCACGGGCGAAGTCCTGTTCAAAGAAGCCGCCGATTTTGGCGTGCGTGAATGCATTGAACTGCGCCAGAGCGTGTCTGATGCGGAGGTGTGCGCTCTGCTCTGCCGCTCCAAGTGCGCCTTGATCACCTCGCGCCGCGAAGGCTCGTGTGTGGCTGTGGTGGAGGCGATGATGGCAGGCGCGCCAGTGGGGCTTTTGCGAGGCGCACAGATCGGCTCGGCAGCCTTCCTCAACGAACAGACGGGTCGCTGGCTGGACGAAGCCCATCTTGAGCGCGACCTGCTCAAGTTGATTGCGGATGCGCCGTCTTTTTCATCGCGTGAATGGCTCATTAAACAGGGGATTGAATGCCACTCCAGCACCCGGACTGCCAATGACATTCTGCGTGAAGAAGCCTTGAAAAACGGTGAGCCCTGGACGCAGGACCTGTGGACCCTGCACTGGCGTCCCAACCCACAATTGCTTGATTCCACGCAGGAAAAGCTGGCACTGGCGGAGACCGAAGTAATCCGGCGAACCCATGGCATACACTTTGGGGTTTTCGAAGGACTGGTCTAAAACTCATCAATGTATTTTCAGCCATGATCCTCAAGAAACTCAAACGCTTCGCCGCCCTGCTGTATCGCAGTATCACCGTGAGCAACCGCATTCAGCGGCAGGATTTCATCGCTACCCATTTGCATGGAAATGCGCGCTATGCCGATCCCTTGAAACTGAATCGTCATGAGTTCAGCGTCTTTTCACAGGGCGGTGAGGATGGCATCATCGCCGAAATTTTCCGCCGCATAGGCATCGCCTCGCGGAGCTTTGTGGAGGTGGGCCTGGAGGATGGCAAGGAATGCAACACCCACCTCCTGCTCAGCCAGGGATGGACGGGCCTGTGGGTCGAAGGCAGCGAGCGCTGCGCGGGCTTGATCCGGCAGCATTTTGACGAGCCACTGAAGGCGGGTCAATTGCGCCTGGAGAACCGTTTCATCAGTGCTGCGGACATGGATTCGCTGATCACCGGTGCTCAGCTGCCGGAGGAGTTTGATCTCCTTTCGATTGATGTAGATGGCATTGATTACCAGCTCTGGGAGGCTGTGACGAAATTCAAACCGCGCGTGGTGGTCGTGGAATACAACGGCCTTATCCCGCCTGCCATCGACTGGGTGCCGCCGGAATCTGGCGAAACGTGGAGGTATCCCGGCGTGGGCGCGAGCTTGAAGGCACTGGAGCGACTGGGCCGGGAGAAGGGTTATACCTTAGTGGGCTGCGGATTCAGCGGCTGCAATGCTTTCTGGGTGAGGTCGGATTTGGCAGGCAACTTGTTCTGTCACGAAGCCACTGCTGAGCATCATTTTGAGCCTTTGCGAGTGTTCTTGGTCGAGCCACACTACGTGGACTGATGGAACCTCGATTGATCATCGGCCAGGGACTGGCAGGCACGGCGGTGGCCTGGCATCTGTGGCAGCGTGAAGTGCCATTTCTGATCGTAGACCGGGATGAGCCGGTGACGAGTTCCAAAGTGGCGGCAGGCCTGTTCACGCCGATTACCGGCATGCGCCTCACTTTGAATGAAGGGTATGGCTCACGGCTGGCGGAGGCGGTGCCGTTTTATCGCCACAAGGAGCGTCTGCTAGGCCAGCGATTTTTGCATGCGCGACCGGCGGTGAGGTTGTTCAAGAATGCTGAGGAACCGTCGCGTTGGGCGAAGCGAATGCTTGATCCAGCGGTAAAACCATTCGTGCAAGCACACCCCCGGCTACCGTTGCTGAACGCAGAAGTGTTCGATGCGCCCAACGGCGGGTTTCAGATGAAACATGCCGGCTACTTGGACACAGCGGCTTATCTCGCGGCAAGCCGTGCCTTCTTTGAAAAGCTTGGCTGCTGGCAGGCAGCAGATATTAGATCGGAAGAGTTGGCTGTCGATGCTGACAAGGTTGCCTGGGAAGGCCGAAGCTTTGGCGAAGTGATCTTTTGCCAAGGCTGGGAGGCGGGGCGACATCCGTGGTTCGACTGGGTGCCGTTTGCTCCCGCTCGTGGGACGATCCTTACCGCCAGTGGCGATTTGCAAGGTGAGCGTCGCATCGTAAACTGCGGCTGTTGGGTGGCGGCGAGGGAGGATGGAATGCTGCGCATCGGCTCGACTTACGAACTGAAGTTCGATTCGCCCCACGGCTTCGATCCTGCAAAACTGGCCGAGCTTTATCAGCAGATCAAACGCCTGCTAAAAGTGCCCGTGGTGATTCACGACCAGCAAACGGCTGTGCGTCCCACGATTACTCAGCAAAGGACTCTCATCGGCCGTCATCCGGCGAAGCGGCGTGTGGCTTTTCTCAACGGTCTTGGAAGCAAGGGCACCCTTCTGGCACCTCATTTTGCCCGGCGTCTGGTAGAGTATTTACTGGACGGCGAGCCAATCCCGGCGGGAATGGACGTGGCGGGGAATCTTTAGAGAAGGCAGAGGATTCTGAATCAATTCTTGAGCCTGCCGCCACCCCGTGGAATGATCGGGCCCATGTCGATCCTCATCTACAATATCCTGCATCTCGTTGGTGCGATTTCCCTCTTTATCGGCTTTCTGCTTCTGCTCTCGGCCAAAAGCGCCAAGAAGGGCATGATGTTCCACGGCATTGGCCTTGTGATTTTGCTTATCTCTGGTTTTGGCCAGCTCGCCAAGCTAGGCATGACGGCTCACATGCCTCCCTGGGCCATCGTGAAAATTGTAGCATGGCTGGTGCTAGGATTTCTGCCAGTGCTGGCGAAGCGCCATGTGCTCCCACGGTCCGCAGTCGTGACGATGGCTTTCGCGATCGGCGGTTTTGCTGCTTATCTTGGCCTGTCGTTTTACTTCGGTCGCCCGATGCCGTTCTAGACTTCGATGCCCGCTGCCTCCCTTAGCGTACGTCTGCTCGATTCAGTTTCGAGAGACTTCTTCCGGCCTCTGGCCCGGCCTTCGTCGCCTATCTACATAGACTGTGCCGAGCGCATGGTGGATGCGGCGGGTGAAGCTGGCCGATTGCCTCAGCAGGAAGCGGTAGCCGTCATTCGCGAAGTGCTGGCCCTGCATCCCAGCGTGGTGCTGGAGGAAGACGAGGGTGCTGGATTTCGGGATGCACGGCAGCGTGCTGGGCAGGTGTTCAACCGCCTGTGTGATGCCCGCTGGCTTGAAGATCAGCAACTGGGACTGCATGAGCGCTGGGCGCTGATTTCGCCCGGCCTGCGGCCCATGATGCGCCTGCTGCGCGAGCTGGCGGAAGACAACATCGCCGAGCTGAAAACCTTTGCTGACGGCGTGCGCGGTGTGTGTGAGACCCTGGAGATGCCGGAGATCCTGGATGCGCGTATCCGCACTCCGGATGAACTGCGCGCCACGGTTACAGATCTCAATCAGCGCCTGGAAAACGCTGTCATCCAGCTTCACGGTGTGGAGAAGCTGATCTCGATGTTTGATCAGCGTCAGCGCCAGAGCCAGTCGCCTGCGGAAACGCTGCGCTTGCTTTATGCGGAGTTTGGCAGCGGCCAGCACATGGTCTGCTATGATGCGCTG
>JAQGPI010000047.1 GCA_028293175.1 Verrucomicrobiaceae bacterium
GCGGCGCAAGCTTTGATGGCCGTTGATCCCAAACAAGCCTGGGAAACAGCCGCCAAGGTCGGCTCGGCCGGTGCTGCCAAGGACTTGACGGGCAAGTTGCTCAACACATGGATGGACCAAGACCCTGCAAGTGCCATCAAATACCTCGCCGGGCTTCCAGAAGCCGAGGCCAAGGCTTATGCTGGCTCCGTGGGTTATGTTGTTGGCCAGATGGCACCAGCGGAACAACGGCAACTGCTCGGTTCACTTCCTGAGGGCGGAGCAAAAGCGAGCCTGCGTTCCAGTCTTGTTCGCATCAACAGCCAGTCGGGAAGGTACGCCGATGCCATCAGTTTGCTCAACGACATGCCAGATGGCCAGCAGCGCGACCAGTCGCTGCACAGTTTAACGGGTGAATGGGCGGCAAAGGATGCGGTGGCAGCCCTGAGATGGATTCAACAACAGCCAGACTCCAGTGATCGGGATCTCGCGCTGGCCGCCTATTCGGCCCACCTTGCTCGCAACGATCCACGAGCCGCCTTGCAAATGACCGGCGATATCCCTGACAAGACTTTGCAGAAGGGAGCTCTAAAAAACATTTACTACACTTGGCTGCGTGCCGATGCAGGGGCGGCTAATGCCTGGCTCGACACCGCCCCCATGTTTACCGAGTCAGAAAAGAAGGCGGCCCGGCAGATCGGTCCCACCATGGGGGGCATAGGAAGTTTATTCTTGCCGGCCCCGAGTGTGGGAAAAGGCCGGTGAGCCCCGGGCAGATGATGCCGTGAAAGCAGATAAAGGAAAGGCCGCGAGGGGACCGACGTTTGCAACCATTCACTTCCATCCCTTATGCATCGTTCCTTTCTCACCCTCTCCATGGCAGGCCTGCTGCTCACCGCAGCGCAACCGTCCCATGCGGCCGACGCCGCGAAACCCGCCGCGCCTGCTCCCCTCGCGAAGCCCGGCCCGAAACTGCCGCCTCCGCCGAAAGGCCTGGGATTGAAAGATGGCGACCGCGTCATTTTCATTGGCGATTCCATCACCCATCAGTGCTTGTACACGCAGTACGTGGAGAATTTTTATTATACGCGCTACCCGAACCTGCATGTTCACTTCCGCAATGCAGGCGTGGGCGGGGACCGGGCGCAGGATGCGCTGGACCGTTTTGATGACGATATTGCTTCCTTCAAGCCCACCGTGGCCACGGTGCTGCTGGGCATGAACGATGGATCCTATCGAGACTTCGATCAGGCGACCTTCGACACCTATAAGAGGGACATGACCACGCTGCTGGACAAGCTGGACGCCCTCAAGGTGCGCGTGTTCCTGGCCGGTCCCACGATGTTTGATCATCACGCCGCTGAACTGCGCATCGCCGCCAATCCCAATGGCAAGGCCCGCAATCCGGAAAACTACAACGCCGTGCTCGCCTACTACGGCAAGTGGGCGCAGGAAGTGGCCCGCATCCGTGGCTATGGTTTTGTGGACATGTATGGCCCGCTCAACAGCCTGACCACAGCTCAGCGCAAGGCGGACAAGGACTTCACCTTCATGCCTGATGCTGTTCATCCGCAAGCGAATCGTCAATTCGTCATGGCCTATTCCGTGATCGAGGCCTTTGATGAGCCAAACGCTGTGTGGGGCATCACCGCCAGTGCCGCGCCTGCGGGTGATGGCTGGAAAATCATGACCACTCCTGGCAGCACCGTCACCGCCAACGGTGGTGAATTGGGCAAGTCATTGACCTTCACCCTTCAGCCCCGGTGCCTGCCATGGGCTGTGCCTGTGGATGCGCAGCTCGGTGCCACACTCACGCACGCCGGTCATCACAAAGGCAATGAAGCCTTTTACATCAGCGGCCTCAATCCCGGCCGCTATGACCTCATTGGCAATGGCAAGCTGATTGGAACCTGGGACAGCATTGCGTTGTCCAAGCGCGTGGAGATCGAGGAAGACCCTGATTCGCCCACCTTCCAGCAGGCCCAGCAGGTGATCGCTCTCAACAAACAACGTAACGATGAAGCCGTGCATCCGATGCGCGACCTGTACGGCAAGCGCAAAGGCGAGCTACGTAAGGCCAAGGCGGCGGATGGCGACATGAAGGCGTTTGAGAAATGGTGGTCGGAGCAGAAGCCCAAGGAAGCCGAGCTCATGAAGAAGGCGGATGAAATCGAAGCCCAGATCTACAAGACCAATCACCCCACAGCGGTGAAGTTTGAGATCAAGGCCGCCCCTGCACCGCCAGCGAAGCCCAAGGCTCCAGCCAAGCCTGCTGCGAAAGTACCGGAGAAAAAGGCGGCGTAAGTAATTGATGGGATTCTAAAAGCGGAGCTGTCTTGCGAGGTGGCTCCGCTTTTTTGTGCTTTGAATGTCGCGAAGCGTTTTGGAGTGCGCGTGGCAAGCGAAGCGCGACACCGCTGTTGTTAGGCTGAGAGATTTGAGTCCCCCCCGAACATTTGCGGAGCGGAAGTCCGGTAAAGCGTTGAAGTTCTTTGAAACCTCTCGCTCCGGCAACAGCGGTGTCGCGCTTAGCTTGCGACACGCACTCCAAAACGCTGTCGCTACTAGATCAGTCATCGGGATTCACTTTTCTACTTCTCTGCCAAAGATCCGTGCAAAACACCGCCACGCCCACCCAGATCAACGCAAACGACCCCAGGGCACCGGCGTTCACCGGCTCGTGATACACCATCGTCGCGATCAAGAAGTGACCGGTGGGCGTGAGGAATTGTAATAGCCCCAGCATGGCAAAAGGCAGCATCCTCGCACCGTTGGCGAAGCCGACCAAGGGAACCGCTGTGATGGCTCCGAGACCGATGATCAGAGAGTAATCCCAAGGTTGTCCAGGACCCCACACGGCTCTTCCTTGCAAGGCGGCCCACACCAGATACAGCAGCGCGAAAGGCAGGCCCGCCAGCGTCTCCATGGCCAGGCCGGAAAGCGCGCCAAGCGGTGAACGTCGCCTCGCCAGCGCATAGAAGCCCATGCTGAAAGCCAGCACCAGGCCCACCCAAGGGAACCGCCCCGCCAGCACCACCTGCATGAGCGCACCGACAGCCGCAAAGCCTACGCTGACTTTTTGCAAACGGGTCAGCCGTTCGCCCAGCAAAGCAAATCCGATGACCACATTCAGCAACGGATTGATGAAGTAGCCTAGACTGCTGTCCAGGATATGGCCATGCTGCGCGGCCCAAACAAAGGTGCTCCAGTTGATTCCCAGCAGCAGCGCCGACCACGCATGCAGGCGCAGCATCCCCGGCTCCTTGATTGACCGCAGCCAGCTTCCCCACCGGCCCGTGTACAGCAGCATGGGAATCACCCATACCATGGTCCAAGTGATGCGGTGCGCCACCGCCATGTCTGATCCCAGGCCGCCAAGCTGCTTCCAGTAAATCGGCAGCACGCCCCACAAACCAAAGCACATCGCCGCACCCAAAGCAGCGGAGGCAGGCGGGCGAGGGGATGACATCAGATGCTCATCATGTACGGAGCTCCCGTCGTCGTCACCCATCATCTGTACCGGACCAGTACACTACGTCACAATTTCCACCGGGCAGTCCGGCATAGCCGCCAGAAACGCACGGCCATAGCTTTTCGTCAGCACGCGGTTGTCGAGGATCACGCAGATGCCCTTGTCTTTCTTTGAGCGGATCAATCTGCCTACTCCCTGGCGCAGTTTGAGGATGGCTTCGGGGACGGAGTATTCGCTGAATGCATTGCCGCCGCGCTGTTCGATGTGTTCCAGCCGTGAGGCGGTCACAGGATGATCGGGGACGGCGAAGGGGATGCGCGTGATGATCACGTTGCTCAGCGATTCGCCGGGCACGTCCACGCCGGTCCAGAAGCTGTCAGTACCGAAGAGCACGCTGTGGGTGTCCTTCTTGAACTCATCCAGCATCTGATGCCGGGGCATGCCGCGACCTTGGACGAGAAGACGCCAGCCGCGTTCATCAAAGAACTCCTCCATTTCGTCGGCAATCTTGGTCATCACACTATAACTGGTGAAGAGCACGAAGGCGCGGCCCTTCGACATATCGAGGAAATGCCCGATCCAACGGCACATGGTCGATTCGAAGTCCTTGGTGCCCGGCATGGGCATGGTTTTCACCAGGTACAGCCGCATCTGCTTTTGGAAGTTGAAAGGGCTGTCAATGCAGGCCGGTGTCACCTTTTGCGCGCCCACGCGGTTGCGGAAATACGTGAGCCCTTCGTCATCGGTGACGCCTAACGTGGCACTGGTAAAAACACAGGCCTTGGTGCCGGTGAAAAAGATCTTCCGCAGCTTGGCCGAGACGTCCACCGGCGCGCTGTGGAAGGACACAGCCTTGTTGTCTCCGCCGCTCTTTTCCGCCCAGTAAACATGGCCTTCTTCACTCTGTTCGAGGAAGGCACCGATGCTGGCTTTGAGGCCTACCAAGCGTTTGCCGATGTCGTGCAATTCACTGCGCGTGTTTTCGCTCTTTGCGGCATCGCCAGCTTTGAGAGTAGCATTGGCCACACGTTGCAGGGAGAGGCTGATAGTGTCTTCCGTCAGCCCCGCTTCGCGCACGCGGAACTCCTTGGCAAAGCCCTGGAAGTTGCAGGCCGCTTCGGCATCGCGGAAGAAGCCTTCGGTCATGTCCAGGCACTGCTGCACCTCGCGCACGCCGCCTTCCTCGCCTAACAAGGTGAAGAAACCTTTGCGGGTGCGGGGATTGAACAGACGGCCCAGCTCAAAGCGGATGTTCGACTCGCTGACATGAATGCCGAGCTGCTTGGCCGCAATGTTTTCAAGCGTGTGCGCTTCATCGAGGATCACGAAGTCGCGTGGGAACAGGAAGTTCGCGTCCTCAGGCAGCAGCTCCTCCGCAGTGCTGAGCATGGTGAAGAACAACGTGTGATTGAGAATCACCACATCCGCCTCCGCCATTCGCCGCCGCGCGGCTTGATAAAAACAGCCGCTGCCAATGCCGCAGCGCCGAGGAGTGCAGGCATGGGCCTCGCTGCACACCAGTGACCAGACTTTTTGTGAAGGCGTGAACGAGAGATTGCTGAGCGTGCCGTCTTCTGTGGTCTGCGCCCACTCCCAAATCAATTTTAGGTCCGCTTGTTCGGTGGAAGTGAAGAGATCCGGCGTGTCCTTGAAGGCTCGCGCAAGCCGGTTGGGGCAAAGGTAGTTGCCGCGGCCTTTGAGCAGTTCCGCCTTGAAGTCCCGGCCAATGATCTTGCGCACGATCGGGATGTCCTTGCTGATGAGCTGCTCCTGGAGATTGATCGTGTGGGTGCAGATGATTGCCTTGCGATCATGCTCCAGCGCGAATGTCACGGCGGGCAGCAAGTAAGCCAGGGATTTGCCGACTCCGGTGGCAGCTTCCACCACCAGCGGGCGGCTTTTTTCTAGCGCCTCCGCCACCAGCTCCGCCATGTGCTGCTGCTGCGGGCGGAATTCGAAGTCCTTCGATTTGCCCAGCGGTCCCTCGCTGGAGAACGCCTGATGCATCCGCTCGGCCAGGGAGGGGCCGGTGGCTTCTGCAAAAGAATCAAGGACGTGGATCATGCGCGGTGGGCTCGCATCATGCGGCAGATGAGAGGCATCGCCAAGAGGGAAACTGTATGCAGTATGCGACCAAGCCATTGGCGCGAAATCGCCGGCGTACTATATCGAGTCCCGCGCGCACAGATCGACGCTGGATGTTGAGCCGCTTGTTGCGTACAAACTTGGACGCCTTAGCATCACACCGCCTTGGCCACCGGCACGTCCGCCGATTTGATACTAAACACATCCACTGGCTCTGGCTGGCCCTTCAGCTCATGGGTTCCAGCGTCTTCAAAAAGCTGCTGGCCGGTGCCCCAAATGTCCACGAAATCGCGGCTGGCGAGCACGGGCGTGCCGAGCTTGCGGGTGAGGCTCTCGATGCGGAAGGTCACATTCACCGCTTCGCCGACCGCGGTGTGCACGCCCCGGCCCATGGTGCCGAGGGCGACCTCACCCACATGCAGGCCTACGTTGCATTGGATGGCGATGCCCAGCTCTTCGGTGACACGCTTGCGAGTGGGGGAGTGATTGGCTTCCGGACGGCTGAGCATTTTTGCCGCTTCCAAAGCCATGGCACGGCTTTTCACATCCACCTTTGGCCAGTAGGCAAAGACGCCGTCGCCAATGAATTTGTCGATGACGGCACCACGAGGTTTCAGAATGGCTTCACAGTCCGCGTACCACTCGCGCAGCATGTTGCCGACTTCTTCAGCCGTGAGCTTGGAAGAAATGCGGGTGAAGTCGCGCAGATCGCCCACAAGTAGGGTGGCGTTGATGGTTTTAAGCGGCGGGCTGGACCGCAGCACCTGGGTTTGCAAACCCGAGCCGCTCGTCGGGGTGGCGACGATGCTTTCGGTCTCGTCCTGATCGAAAAGGTAAATGGAGGTGCCGAACTGCACGCGGTCGCCAGTGCGCAGCGCACGGGCGGCAGTCACTGCCACATCATTGACATAAGTGCCGTTGGCGCTGCCCAGATCGGTGACCCAGAAGTACTTTCCCTCGCGGCGCAGAGTGGCGTGCTGGCGGGAAATACCGGCGTCTGGCACGCGGATAGTCGCATCCTGACTCCGACCAATAAGGTTGAAGTCTTCGAGCGGAAACTCCGCTGTATTATCCACTGCCCTGAGTTTTGCTCCCATGCCCTTGAAAATGAAGACACCCTTTGAAGCAATCCGGGAGGTAAAAGTCAAGCCTACCCGCAGAAAGAAATATTCAGCACTGGGCACAGAGGGTGAAAGGGCTTGCAGTCATTACAGCGCGTCAGTAGTTGGCACGGTCCACGGCGTCTGCGTTCGCGATTGCAAGAACAGCTTACGGGCTTAGAATCGCGCCCGATGTTTCGACAAATGCTTTTTATTCTGACTGTGGCCGCGCTGGTGCTGGCTGGATGGGCGGTCACGGCACAGGCCCAGAACTCACCTAAAACGGTGGTGACTCAGGTGCCACCCGAGGCCATCAGGATTCAGCCCGATTCCACCGCCTCGGTGATGTCCTTCGATACCTTCGTGAAGGGTGCTGGCATCATGGCCTACCCGCTGATTCTGCTTTCGATGGTGGCGTTCTTTCTCATCGTTTTGTACACGCTGACCATCCGCCAAGGGTCCGTGGTGAGCGATGCCTTCATGAATTCGGCCGACGCCTTAATCCGCAAACAGGATTATCTGGGTTTGCTGGCGGTGTGCAACCGCCGCAACGAGTGTATCGCACGCATCACGGCGAAGACGCTGGATTTTGCCACGCGCAATCCCACCGCCAGTTTTGAAGAAGTGAAGGAAGTGACAGAGGCCGAGGGCAACCGTCAGTCCAGTCTCCTGCTTTCGCGCATCGCCTATCTTGGTGACGTGGGCGCGGTGGCACCGATGCTGGGGCTGCTGGGCACCACGATCGGGATGATCCGCACCTTCCATGAAATGACCGGCAAAACTTATGGCGGCAGCGGGCAGCTCGGGCTGGCGCAAGGTGTGTCCGAGGCACTGCTGTGTACGGCCTCGGGCTTGGTGATCGGCATCCCCTCGCTGATCTTTTATTCCATCTTCCGGGGCAAGGTGAACCGCCTGATCTCCGAAATGGAAGCCGCGACCACGCATTTGATGGCGCTGCTGGCCGTGCAGTACAAGCGCGCCGCCCGTGCCGTGGCCACCCGGCAGTCTAACGATCCGGCAGCGTAGGTCTTCAGCATCCGAACGGCATGAACTTCCGCAAGACCAACTCGATTGACCCGGTGCCGATGCAGCTCGCCCCCTTGGTGGACGTGCTGTTCCTGCTGGTGATCTTCTTTGCCGTTACCTGGAAGGCGGGGATGGATGAAAAGCTGATGGATGTGAGCGTGCCTGCGGCCGAGGAAGGCAAGGACCGCAAGCAGACCTCTGTGGGGGAGATCATCATCAATGTGAAGAACGATGGTGCGATCGTGGTTAATGGCCAGACGCTGGGCGTGAATGAATTGCTGGGCAAGCTGCAGAACATTGCCACCATTTACAAGGATCAGGCGGTGATCATCCGGGGTGACACGAAGACGGAATACGATAAGATTATCAAGGTATTGGACACCTGCCAGAAGGCCGGGATTTGGAACATCGCCTTCGCCACCCGTGATCCCAAGGACGTACCGTCCCAGTAGTAAACATGACGATGAAGTTTTTGAGTGTTCCGTTTGTGCTGTTACCGAGGGGTGCGTTTCTTCTTGTGTGCGCGGTCCTGATGCTGGGCACGCCACCAGCTAAGGCACAGAAGGCCCCGCCAAGAGCGGTGCCGGTGGAGGACCCTCCAGTGCTTCCCAAAGCAGTGCCGGTGGACCCCAAGGATCTGCCCAAGGGCGTGGTGCCGCCCCGGGCCCAGGCGGTGGTCGAAGACACTGCCCCGAAGGGACCGGACCAAGACCTTTTCGACTATGCGATGCTGGCTTTCAGCCAAAAGGACTACGCCATCGCTTCGCAGTCGTTTGGCAAGTACCTACAATCGTATCCGCAAGGCAAGCAGGTGCCCTGGGCTTTGTTTCGCCTGGGCGAATGCTACCGATTCGAAGGCAAGACGGAAGAATTTCAGCGGTGTTACCGTGAGGTCGTAGACCGGTATCCGAAAAGCGAGGCAGCGCCTAACGCAGCCTATTGGCTGGGAGTAAGCTCTTACAATGGCGGCGATTTCAAGGCTGCGGCGAGCTATTTTGCCCTGTGCGAATCGAAGACAGAAGTGCCGGCGGTGAAACTTGCGGCCGCTTTCTACAAGAGCGAGGCCTACTCGGGACTGAAGGATCGAAAGAAGCAACTGGAAGCGCTCAAGCCCGTACTGGCGGTGAAAAAGGGCAATGACTTCCTGGAAAAAGCGCTGCTCTCCAGCGCCACCATTTTACAGTCGGACGGCAAGAACAAAGAGGCGTTGCCAGTCTTGATGGAGCTGCTGGAAACTTCGATTGATCCCAAGGTGAAGGCGGATGCCGCCCTGAAGGCTGCGATCATCCAGAGCGAGATGAAAAAGCCCGAACTGGCTGCCGGGATGTACGATCAGGTGCTGAAAAACAAGGAGGCAGCGCCTGAGCAGCAAGGTGCGGCACTGGTGGGCCTGATCAGCGAGCTGAGCGCCAAAGGATCCTGGGATGAAATCACCGATCTCTACAACCAAAACGTGATGCTGAAGCCACCGGCGGAATTGCGGCCCCGCATGTTCATGCAGGTGGGCAATGCGCACCGTGCAAAGAAGAGCTATGCCCGGGCCATTGATCTCTATGACATGATCCTGCGCTTCTCGCCGGACCATGAACTGGCCTTCGAAGCCGCCTACTGGCGGGTGTACTGTTTTTACATGCTGGAGGATCGTCGGCTTGGCCAATATGCCAGCGAGTTCCTGAAGAGCTACGGCTCCTCCCACAAGGATCGCGAGTTCATCAACAAGGCGCGCCTGCTGGTGGCGGACTATCATTTCAACCGCCAGGAGTACAAGCCTGCGGCAGAGCAGTATGGGCAGATCCAGGTGAATTCGCTCGCCGCACCGCTGCGGCCCAGCACTTGGTTTCACAAGGGTTGGTCCGAAGCCGAGGCAGGCAAGCACAGTGATGCTGTCGCCTCGCTTTCAGAATTCATCAACGGCTCCCCGCAAGACGCCGGTATCCCAAAGGCACTGGCCAAGCGGGGTCTCAGCTACAAGGAAGGGCACGAGAACGATAAGGCGCTGGCGGACTTCCAGCGCATCATCAAGGACTACCCGAACGACGAATCCGTGGAGCTTGCTTATTACCTCAGCGCGGTCGTGCATGGCGATCAGGGGAAGACGAAGTCGATGATCGAAGACTTCGAGATGCTGGTGAAACTGTTTCCCACCAGTCCAGCAAAGGGCGAGGCCTGCTACCGTGCGGGCGTTGGTTACATTGATCTCAAGGACACGGTGAAAGCCCTGCCGCTGCTGCGCAAAGCGGTGGAGGCTGACAAGAAGTCTTACGGCAAGGTCGGCTCGGAAAAAATCCAGCTCTGCCTCTGGAACAAGCAGGATGCCGAAGCCCTGGCTCAAGAAGTCGATGCCTACCGTTCCACCTACCGTGACATCACCCTGCCGCCGAGCATGCTGGGCTTCCTGGGCCTGACTTTCTTCAAGCACGAGGACTTCACCCGCAGTGCGCGCTACCTGTCCCTCGCCGCGACTCCAGATGTGCCTGAAAACACTGATCCTCGCATCTGGAACTTCCTTGCGCAGTCGCTCCTGGAAACCAAGAAATATGACGACAGCGTCAAGGCGGTGGACAATTTCCTGCGCACCTCGCCGGATCCGCTTTCCAAGGCGCTGGGTGAAGTGACCCGTTCAAAAGCCCTGCTTGGTGCAGGCAAACCGGATGAATCCATCGCAGCCGCCGATGAGGGTCTTCATATCGTGAAGGACGGCGGTGTGCAGGGCCAGCTTCTCATCGTGCAGGGGGATGCGCTGATCGCCCAAGGGGACAAGCTTGAAACCGAAGGCAACCACGACGGTGCTGCGGAAAAATGGAAGGCTGCGGCGGCCAAATTCGTCGTGCCTAGCCAGGTGCTGGCTGATCCTCGGGTGACGCCCGAGGCGCTGGACAAGGCTGCCAAGGCTCTTGACCGGCTTTCCGACAAGAGAGGTGCCGATCAGATGCGTGCTCTGCTGAAAAAGGACTATCCGAAGTATCAAGCGAAGTGATGCGGCTTGCATGTTGGGCGCAACGCTCAACGTATGAGTCCTCTCATGCGCTCCCCTCTGATCTTCGACTGTCATCTTGATCTCAGCCTCAACGGCCTGGAATTCAATCGCGACCTGCGGCTGCCTGTTCACGAACTGCGCCGCCGCGAGGAGGGGATGACCGGCAAGGGCATCGGCTGCGGCACCACGGCCTTTCCCGAGATGCGCCAAGGGCGTGTGGGCATCTGCGTGGCCACTCAGCTCGCCGGTTGCATGAAGGGCGCGCGCCCGATTGCCAACTGGATGTCGCCTCATCAGGCTTGGGCGCAAACGCAGGGTCAGCTTTCGTGGTACAAAGCCATGGAGGAGGAGGGCGTGATGCGCCAGATCTTAACCCTCCACGATCTGAATGCTGCCATCGATCTGTGGAACAGTGATGAGCCGGATGAAGACAAGCCCATCTGCTACATCCTCAGCCTCGAAGGCGCTGACTCCATCCGCACCGTAGGCCATCTGGAACGCGCTTGGGAGCAGGGACTGCGCGCCATGGGCCCTGCTCATTACGGCATCTGCCGCTATGCCTTGGGCCACGACATGGTGGGGCCGCTCTCTGCTGCCGGGAAGGAACTTGTCACTGAGATGGACCGCCTGGGCATGATCCTGGATGTGACGCATCTTTCCGATGGCTGCTTCTGGGATGCGCTGAAGATCTTCAACGGTCCGGTCTGGGCCAGCCATTCCAATTGCCGCGCCTTGGTGCCTGATCCGCGTCAGTTTGATGATGACCAATTGAAGGCCATCATCGAGCGCGGTGGCGTCATCGGCGCCGCCCTTGATGCCTGGATGATGATCCCCGGCTGGATTCGCGGCAAGACCCTGCCGCAGGATGTGGGCCTCAAATTGGAAGTCATCTGCGACCATATCGACCATGTCTGCCAGCTCGCCGGTAATGCCCTTCACTCCGGCATCGGCACTGATCTCGATGGTGGCTATGGCACCGAACAGACGCCCGCCGATCTCGACACCATCGCCGACCTCGCCCGCATCCCGGCCATGCTGGAAAAGCGCGGCTACAAGGAAGACGACATTAACAACATCATGAGCGGCAACTACCTGCGCTTCCTGCGCGAATCGTGGGCGAAGATGGGCCTGTAGGGCTATTGCCATTTGACCAGTTTCAACCACGCCGACTTCGCACAGGCCTCGCGCAGCTTCTGCAGCTTCTCCACTGGTCCCTTGCCTTCGTTCTTGGTTAAGGACTTGGCAAATCCGAGCGCCATACCCAGCGCCACCCATTTGGATTCCATGAGCTGCTGCTTCAGCGGCAATAATTCGTTCCAGGCATCGCGCTCGGCGTTCCACTTGGCTTTCTCGGTGCGCAGGGCATCCAGCTTTTGGCCGAGGGTTGAGAGGTTGGGAAGGCTGGTACCGTCGAAGGAACCGGCGAGCGTGTGGTTGGGGAAGGTGTCGAATTCGGGGCCTTGCAGTGCGTAGGCGATGGATTCGAGCTTGCTCTCGGGCACCTCAGCGGCGAGCTGGGCGAGGGCGGTGTGGAAGAGGGTGGCGTGGAAGGAGGAGAGGTTCTCCCACAGGCTGCGGCAGTAGTCGCCGAAGCGCACGCGCATGGCGGAATCGGCGGCGATTTCGGCAGCGTAGTGGTGGAACAGATCCAGGTGCATGCGCACCATCTCGCGGATCAGCGGCTCGGGCTTGGTGGCAATGGTATTGCTGCCATGCACGCGGTATTGCATGAGACACTCTGGGACAATGGCAAGGAGATCGCGCCACGCGGCACCGGCGAGGAAGAAGTAGTCGTGATTGAACCGGTACGGCCGAAACGGATTGGCAATGAGGTAATCCGTGCGGGCAAAGACGTTGCTGGTGGTAGCAACGAAGTTGGCCTTGCCGAGCAGCTCGGGCACGTTGTCCACGCCGTTGTCGGTCAAGGACTGGGCACCGTAAAACCAACGGGCGCGTGGCGCATCAGGAGCCATCAGCGCACCCTCGCCATCGATGACCTCGAGGCGTCCGCTGATGACTTGCTTGCCGGGCTGTGCGGCAGCCAAAGCGGCGCAGGCCTCCAAGCGGCGCGGCAGGAAGCGGTCATCGCTGTTGAGGATGTTCACCCAATCACAGCCTTCCTTGGCCGCCCAGGCGATCAGCTCGTTGATGGTGTTGTGCGCACCCTGATTAGGCCTCCCGTGAGACTGCACGCCCTGGGCTTCGAAGCCCTTCACTACCGCTAGTGAGTCGTCCTTGGAGCCATCATCAATCGCCAGGATGAGGTCGGCCTTGCGGGTCTGGTCGAGCACCGATTGGATGGCTTCGCCGACGTACTGGGCGTGGTTATAGACGGGAATGATGACGGCGATGCGCATGGGGAGGGGGGAATGTGGTGCGGGTAACGGCAGGCGAATCAAGGGGTTATAGGCGGAAGGGCAACGTTTCTAACCTTCCGGGTGGAATTTAGGTTTGATCCAGTCGGATCGAGTCGGATTTCGGGCTCAAAACGGGTGTTTTGCGGCGGAAAATGGGACTCACGATCATCGCCTACAACTATAAGCCGTTTCAGCCTCGCGTGCAGCCTCTTCCTTGTGCGTTGTAGACGGGATTCTATCCAGCGGAGATCGTCATTGACCCATCCTGCCCTCATTGCCAACCTCACGCCATATGCGACCCCTCCGCTATGCCATCAACATTACCTTGGATGGGTGCTGCGATCATTGCGCCATCATCCCCACTGAAGAATTGCATCGTTACCACGCTGAGAACCTTGCGTGGGCGGATGCTCTCCTTTTTGGTCGGGTGACCTACCAGATGATGGAGGAAGCGTTCCGCCCGTCGGCGAATACGAGCGCGACGTCCGATGAGATGGATCCTTTCGCCCAGACGATCCATGCGGCAAAGAAGTATGTCGTATCCAGCACCTTGGAGCAGGTCGATTGGAACGCGGAACTCCTGCGCGGGGATCTGGGAGAGGCAGTGCAACGGCTCAAGCAGGAGCCGGGCAGGGGACTGTTCGTGGGCGGAGTGAAGCTGCCGCTCGCCTTGGCGGAGCTGGGATTGATCGATGAGTATGAGTTCCTGGTGCAACCAAGGCTGGCGGGCCACGGGCCGACGTTGTTCGCCGGGCTGTCAAAGCCTCTCGACTTGAAACTCGTGGACCGGCTGGAGCTCGGCTCGGGGGCCGTGGTGATGCGGTATGAGCCCAAAAGGTAGGCATGGAATGCTCTTTCACCCATTCATACCCGCAATCGGTGTCAGATCGAACTCAGCTACCACGCAATCCCCGTTGCAGTGGACGGGCAACCGGCTAACCAGTCGTCTCTCCGCGTATGAACACTCCTCCCGCCAGCCCGCCTACTGCTTCCTCTGAGTGGTGGGTCTTTGATTTGTCATTGCCCGGGCGTAGGGATGCGCTGGCCAAGGAGGGATTCAAACTACATGAGCAGGGTTCGATCATGTTTGTGGCGGGTCATCCCTCGCAGCCGCATGAGTTTATCAATGGCGTCGAAGTGGAGGAGCAATGGCTCAAAAATGACCGGTGGCGCAACTCCTTGGAGGCCTTACGCACGGAACTCGCATCCGCCGTGGATGGGGAGGTGTTCCTCCGTGGTGCTCGTCGGGCCGTTTGGATGGCAAACCGGGCGCAAACAGGCATGCCGACGCTGATTCATGGAGCAGGATTGACCGAGTCGTTGGCAGCTTGGCTTGCAGGCAAGCTGCTAAATGTTCCTTTTTCCGCCTGCATTGGTGCTGGCGAAGATCTCCGCTGGACCAGTAAACTGGTGAATCAGATCAAGGCTGAAGCCCGATGTTTTGTAACGGTCACTCCTTCCCCGTCCGCATGAGCAATACGACCCCATCGCCTGCGAAAAAACGAAGGCCCCGCCTGGCCTATCTCTTCAGCCGGTACCCGGTGATTTCGCAGACCTTTGTGGACAATGAAATCCTGGGCCTGGAGGCGGCGGGCTGGGATGTCATCATTTGCTCCATCCATCCGCCGCGCGATGGCTTGCGTCATCCGCGCCTGAACAATCTGCGCGCGCCCATCCTTTACGCGCCACCGCCGGAGGAGCGCAAAGGCATCGAAAACGACCTGATTGCCAAGGGCAAATGGCCGAAGAAATTCCTCGCCGATCATGCGCGAGTGTATGGCGAGGAGACGCGCCCGGAGCTCTCCTGCCGCAATGCCGCGCACTTTGCCGAACTGCTGCCGCGCTTGGGCGTCGATCATATGCACATGCACTTCGCCAATCGCGCCACACACGCGGCCTTGATGCTGAAGGAGTTGCAGGGCATCCCGTTTTCCTTCACTCCGCAGGCGCAGGATTTCCTCATCGATATTTCGTCGCCAGAACTGCTGGGCGAGATGTGCCGACAGGCGGAGTTTGTGGTCGTAGCCTGCGACTGGGCCCGGGATGAATTATTGAAGCTGGTGCCTGCGGTGGGCGGCAAGGTGCGGCGCATTTACAACGGCATCGACCCCGCCCCCTATCCGAGGGCACAGCCAGCACCGGACGGCAAGACGGTGAAGATCGCCAGTGTAGGGCGGTTGATTGAGTTCAAAGGCTTCCATCATCTGATCGCGGCGATTGCCAAAGTGCGTGATCGCGGTGTGACCGTGAAGCTTGATCTGATGGGCGATGGCCCGTGGCGCGAGCGCTTGGAAAACCAAGTGAAAAACACCGGCCTGGAGTCCCAGGTGGTGTTCCATGGTTCGGTGAAAATCGACCAGATGCGCGAATGCTATGCGCGGGTGGATGCCTTTGCGCTGGCCTGCATCGAGGATACCAAGGGGGCGATGGATGTGTTTCCCACCGTAATCACGGAAGCGATGCTTTCATCGTTGCCGGTGCTGAGCTGCCGCATCGCCGGGGTGCCCGAACAGGTGATCGATGGCGAGACGGGTTTTGTCACCGAGCCCGCCGATGAAGAAGCCCTCGCAGGTGCCTTGTACCGGCTGGCGACGGAACCGGGATTGGCGGCCAAAATGGGCGAGGCTGGACGCCAGCGCGCCATGGATTTCTTCGCCATCGACAAGACCTTGCCGATGCTGGAGGCGGAGTTTGAGCGCCTGCCCGCGAAGCGTTCAGCACCGGGCCCTGCGAAGGTGGGTGCGCTCTATGATCTGGCGTCCCCTGGCAGCGGCGCACTGCTAGAACTAGAGCGCCGCACCTTGCGCGAGCAGCACGCCCAGATCTGGCTGGCGGGCGGTACTCTGACCCGCAAAGAAGCGGACCGTTTTGCGCCTGCCACTTCCGGTGGTTTCTGGGTGCCCGATGGCATGGCGCTGGAGGCTGAATGGATGGCCCGGCCCGAGGAGCGTGAACGCCTCGGTGCCTTGCGTGTCGAGCTGGCGGAGCTCGTGAATGCGGAAGATTTCTTTGATGCCGCGCGACGTGCCTTGTGGATTGCTTCGCAGTCCAAGAGGCTTGGTTTGCCGAAGGTCTGGTATGCGCCTACAGAGGCGGAGGCGCTGGTGGTTTGGCTGCTCCATGTTTTGACGGAGCGCCCGTTTGCGGTGGCTGGGGATGCCGATTCCGCGCTGGCGCGGTATCTGGCGAAGAAGGCTCAGGCGAGCGCCCTGGCTTCGGCAGACAGCAATGCGTTGCTGCGTCCACGGCCTTGTACGAATGAATCGCCCCGAGGATTTTTGCGCAAGGTGGCGGTTGTGCAGGACTGGCGTAAAGGCAGGCGACAGGGAGCGTTCAAGAATTGGATGCGGAAGGTGGCGAAGTAGGCCCGTCGCGTGTTTCGTGCACCCACTACAGGTATGAAGGGGTAAAGTTGTTTGGAGCCGTTCCGCCCCTCACTCCAACCCTCTCCCGCCGGGAGAGGGAG
>JAQGPI010000050.1 GCA_028293175.1 Verrucomicrobiaceae bacterium
CGGCTTTCTTTCCCAGTACAAAGCCGATCACGCTAGCGATGAGGAGCACGCCGAACGTCACGAAAAAAACGTGAAGGGTGACTTCAGAGGAAAAATTCATGGTGTGTATTATGTATTGGCATGCGGCACGAGTTTCAGCACAGCCTCACGGGCGCGCTGCAAAAAGGCCAGCTTTCGCTCGCCTTCTTCCAAGTGAATTGGCGCGCCAAACACCACGCTGCTAATAAGCGGAATGGGCAGCAAATAGCCCTTCGGCAGGATGCGGTTGAGGTTCTGGAGATAGACAGGCACCAGCTCGGCCTCGGGCACTTTGTTCGCTAAGTGGTAGAGCCCGGCTTTGAATTCCGTGATCACGCCGTCCAGGCTGCGCGTGCCTTCAGGGAAGAGGATTAATGAATGGCCTTCGCGCATTGCCGCCGCCATCTGCTCGATGGGATTGTCCTTCCGACAAATGGCCTCGCGTGCGATGAGCAGTGAATTGAACAAGGTCACGGCCATGGCGCGCGTCAGTCTTGTCTTGCCCCAATAATCACGCGCCGCCACGGGCCGAGTGCGTTCCCGTGCCGCATGGGGAAGCGAAGCCCATAGCGTGGCAAAATCCAGGTGGCTGCTGTGGTTGGCGAAGTACACGCGGAGCCGGTCCCCCGAGGGCTCGCAGTTCACCCATTTAGGATTCACCCCGGTGATGATCCGGGTAAGCAGGACAGAGGTGGCGCGCAGCATATCAGACGGGTTTGCTGGCGTTCGCCTGCTCGCGCAGTTGCTTGCCGATCAGGCACAGCCGCCGCCAGCAAGTGACCACGCTGCCGACCACGATCAATGCCAGAGCGTAGCGCATCACTTCCTGCGCGCACTTGCCATCATTACGCAACCATAGTTCCGCGATGCTGCCGAGGCAGGCGAAGGTAAGGACCGCCATGCGATGCTGTTTCGCCATCGGGCCGATGAAACTTTGCGTGCCGGTGAGCGTGCCTCCCAGCACGCGAATGTAAGCCGTTCCCACGGCCAGCACCGCTGCCACCCAGCCGACGGGGATGTCCCAGAGCTTCACCACCCAATCGTTGCAATAGCCCGCAGCCATGAGCAGCAAGGGATCGGCAATGCGGTCCGGCACTTCGTTGTACAAACCGCCCACAGCGCTCTTTTTGCCACCCTCGATGGCGACCATGCCGTCCAGCAGGTTGCACAGCAGACGCAGTTGAATGAAGACCGCTGCTCCCGCCCAAATCCAAGTGGCGCAGCTCTTGCAGGGGTATTCACTGGCTTTCATCATGCACACTGCGGCCATGACGGAGAACACAATGCTCAGCACTGAAATGGCATTCGGCGTAATGCCGGTCTTGCATACCCAGCCTGCCAGCGATTGAGCCCAAGGCTTCTCGCGTGACTTGAGGTAACGTCTGCTGCCGGTGCCAGGCTCTGAATTCATCGCAATGAGTTGTTAGGCGGTCCTTTGGGCCTAACGGCGGCGAGAAGCGACGCAGGGGCGGCCTCCACCTTATGGCGGATGCGGTCAGGAATGCTCACAGCCTTCATCTTGCCGGTGGTAGGGTCCTTGCGCACGCAGGCTGCGGTGACTCTGCCTTCGGCGGCCAGTTCGCTATCCATGCGCCAGAAGCGGAACAGGTAACGAATTACCTTTGAGCGCACCTCCTCCACGAGCAGTTCGATACGCACCTCGTCTTCAAAAAACAGCGGCAAGAAGAATTCACAGCTCGCATGCACCCGGGGCCAGCCCACCCGCTCGTGGCCGTGATGCGCGGGATCAATCACGGACAAGCCGAGTGACCGGAAAAAGCCGTGCTCGGCGCGCTCCATGTAACGGTAGAAGTTGGAAAAATGGACGATGCCCGCCATGTCGGTCTCGGAAAACTGAACGCGCTCGGTGATTTCGAATCGGTGTGACATGGGCAGCAAGATGTTAGATGGCGGCTAGGGGATGGCAAGGCCGTTCGATTTTGAGCCCGCGATTGAATCACCCCATCCACCAGCGCAGCACTGCCAGATTGAGCGTTACGGTCAGCATGCTCAGCAGGGTGCTATAATACACACTGGCGGTGGCAAAGGAGCGGTCGCCACCGAACTCATGAGCCAGCAAGGCGCTGTTCACGGCCGTGGGCGATCCCGCAGTGAGGATGATCACGGCGGCGACGGCCTTTGGGAAATGCATCAACTCGGTCAAGCCATAAGCGATCACCGGGCCGATCAAGAGACGGATGGCCAGGGCGGAGATCAGCGGCGCGCGCAGCGGTGCTGGCTTGGTTTGGGAAAGCTGCACGCCCAGGGTGACCAAAGCGAAGCCGATGAGCGCATCTGCCAACATCTTGATCGGCTCCCACAGGAAGGTGACGGATTGCACGGGGATGTCGAAGTTCTTGCAGATCAGCGCTGCGGTCACCGCATAGATGGCAGGCTGGCGCAGCGTGGCACTGAGCGCTTTGACATGAGAGCGCCAGCCACCGAACGCATCTGCGTTGGCGAGGAACAAGCCCACCGTGAAGGTGCTCACATTCATCGTCACCAGCACATACACCTGCACAGCGGCGGCCTCTTTGCCAAAGGCAAGCGTCACCAGTGGCAGGCCAAAGTTGCCGCAATTGCCTAGCATGCTGGCCAGCGAATGCGCCTTCTGCGCCGCTCCATTGAGGTGCAGCACGCGCCCCACGCAGAAGCTTACCACTCCGCACAGCATTAGCGTGGCGAAGGCCGTGGCCATCACCCTCCCCGCCTCATGCCCGGCCATGGGCGTATCCAACAGACGCGCGAAAATGAAGGCCGGCACCATCACGTACAGGTTCAGCTTCACCAGCGATTCCAGGCTCAGCTTGAACCGGCGGTCCATGAAGAATCCCACGCCCACCACCACCACCAAGGGCATGCATACTTGCAGGAAGATGGAGGGAAGAAGGGCGAAGGACATGAAAACGGATAAGTGAAAAGGGGTAAGTGAAAAGTGAAAAGGGCTGAACCCGAAACCGGAAGATAAGATTCAAGCCCAAGGCTCTGTAATACCACCTCAGTGAATTGGCTGGACTGCCCCTCCCTTTTCCCTTTTCACTTTTCACTTATTCCTTTTCACTTTCCTCCCCATGAACCGCCGCTCCTTCATCGCCGCCTCTTCGTCCCTGTTTGCCGCGCCTTATGTCAAAGGGCAGGCCAGCGACCGTGTCTATCGTGCGGCGCTCATCGGCAGTGGCTGGTGGGGCATGAACCTCTTGCGCGAAGGCTTAGAATCGAAGCGGCTCAAGTGCGTGGCGCTCGCCGATGTTTCACAGAATGCCCGCGAGTCGTCCGCCGATGAGATCGACGGCCTCACCGGCTCGAAGCCCAAGGATTACCCCGACTTCCGCGAGATGCTGGAGAAGGAGAAGCCGGAGATCGTCATCATCGCCACGCCGGATCACTGGCACGCACTTACCACCATCGCCGCCGTGAAAGCGGGTGCGCATGTACTGGTGGAGAAGCCCACCGGTCACTGCGTGGCCGAAAGCCGTGCCATGCTCGATGCCGCGCGTCAGACGGGCAAGGTGGTGCAGGTAGGCCTGCATCGTCGTGTGGGCCCTCATCACATCGAGGCCCATGAATTCCTCAAGAGCGGCAAGGTGGGCGATATCGGCATGGTGCGCTGCTTTGCCACCGGTGGCGGCGGCAAGAAAGAAGTCCCCTCCCCTAACAGCGCGCCCCCGCCCGGACTCGATTGGGACATGTGGTGCGGCCCTGCGCCGCTGCGCCCCTTCACCTCCAAGCTTCACCCGGGAGCCTGGCGCAACTGGCTGGATTTCGGCAACGGCCAGCTTGGCGACTGGGGTGTGCATTGGCTGGACCAGATGCTGTGGTGGAGCGAGGAAAAGTACCCGCGCCGCGTGTTCTCCACCGGTGGGCGGCCTATTGCGGGAGCGCCCGTGCTCACCGAGAAGGAGCAGACCAGCGACGCGCCGGATTCACAGGTCGCCGTGTTCGAATTCGAGGGCTTCACCGCTACGTGGGAGCATCGCCGCTTCGCTGATAACAATGCCGAGAAGCACAAGATCGGCGCCTATTTCTACGGCTCCAAGGGCACCTTCCATATCGGGTGGCGCGATGGCTGGACGTTCTATCCCGCAAACGCCAAGGAGCAGATCGTGCATGGCAACTCCCAGCTTCAGGAGCCCGACGGCCACAACCTCAAACTGCTGTGGAACGACTTCCTCAATGCCATCGACAAGGGTACGAAACCCGCATGCGATATCGAGATCGGCCACCGCTCCAGTGTGCTGCCCTTGTTAGGCATGCTATCGCTGAAGACCGGCCGCAGCCTGCAATGGGACGGGGCCAAGGAGCAGATCATCGGCGATGAAGACGCCAGTAAACTGCTCTCAAGGCCCGGTCGCGGTCCCTGGCAATTGCCAGGCTAAATTACGGATTGGAGGCTGGTGCCATACGATAGGACGAGGAAGTGGTCGTCGTCTCTACCGTCTGGCTGGTGCGCATCGGGTGGAAGATGGTGCCATGGCGGGGAGCTTCTTCGCCCACGCCTAGAATCTTGATATCCCTGCCAGCCTCATAGGAGTGCAACGTGTAGTGGTCATTGACGCTGCCCACCATCCAGGGTTTGGCAACGCAGGAGGACAAGGCCGCAACGGCAATAAGAATAAAGGAGACTTTCATGGAGACCTCCAGCCTCACCGAAAGCACCGCCCTTTGTCAAAACAAAATCGCCTGCGACGACACCTCAAAATCAATCCTGCCAGCAATAGCATTGCCGCTCCGCTGGGTTCCGGAGCCACCACGAATCCAGCGTAGAGGTTATCGAAGAACTTCACCTCTTCGCCATAGACCAAAGGATCTGTGGTGTACGAGTTCACCGTGAAATACTGCCGATCCACCCCAAAACCTGGCACCTCGATGCGCAGTTGCTGTCCGTCGGTCACGCCCAAAAGGTCAATATTGAAGCCACCCGCTGAATTGGTGGCCGTGGCAAACAGCAGGTCATTAGTCACATCATCAAACACCCGCACGGCCACCCCGCCCAGACCTTCGCCCGGTGTGTAAAAGTGGTTTGCCAGGATGGCATCTGCATACACCACACCTGTCAGGATCGCATCCACTACCAGCTCCCCATTGACTTCGCGAAACTGATTGGCCAGGTGCTGTGTGATCACATCCGGGCCAATGGCATTCACATTGCCCCCGGGGATGCCGGTCCTCACAATGCCAAGGCCGATCTCCTTGAAAGCTGCCTCATAAAGGTTGAGACGGTGGCCGAGATCTCCCTGGATGCCGTTGCCGAAGCCATTGTTAGGGTTCGAATCACTGTCTCCCCAGTCGATCAAAAAACCGGCGTGCGCGTAGGCCACGCTCTTGGAGTTGGCATACAAATTCTCGCCCACATCCAGGTAGTTCAACGAGTACCCGCCCGCAGCCACCCGCTGGTCATAAGACAATCCATCAAGCGTGTGCGACTGTTGATCGGAGCTCACCATGAGCTGGCTGTAAGACTGCGCCGAATTCGCTAGCGCATTGCTCCAGGCCAGCGGCGGAGCCGCAGTAAGAGTGGACCACTGGGCTGCCAAATCCGACGCGCTCACGCCAAAGAAATCCAGGGCTTGAGCAATGTCGGAGTTGTTTGAAGCGGGTGAGGCGAAGGTCGTGGGCGAATCATAATCGACCAGTCGCGACAGCTCTCCAACTGGGTCGCGGCGCGCCTGGTTGATGAGTTCCAGCCAGTACTGCTGCTCATTCGTTGGATCGGCGCGCAGCGTCCACGGTCCTATTGCTACTGCCGCGAGGCAGAACGGAAGGAACTTGGACATGGCGGAACCCCAAAGGCGCATTTATGGAAATTATAACAGAATGTTAAAGTTTTTCCAGGCTTCATTTGTGGGGCTTGGAATGAACGAGGCAGCGATGAATGTCGCGACATTCGCAGTCAATTCGTTCGAGAGCAGTTTAACCCTGCCGTTTCCACCCACCTACCCCTCCGCGTGCGTCAAAAAAGTCCACGCAAGAACGCGGCTCTTCTTCTGCCCCTGCGCCATGTCGATGACCTTCACCTCGGCGGCTCCTGCCTGTCGCAAGTACCTTTGCAAGGGTTGCAAATGAGCACTCTTGGAAACCAGACTGGTAAACCACCGGCAGGTGCCCGGTATCTCCGCACTTTGGGCGATCATGCGCCGCACGAAGCCCAGTTCGCCGCCTTCGCACCAGAGTTCACCGTTTTTACCGCCGAAATTAAGAGCGGGCTCCAGCGGCTTTTTGCCGGAGAGATGGTGCACCTTGCGCTGGCTGCTGGCCGCCGCTTCTGCCGCTGAGCTGTGGAAGGGCGGATTGCACATTGAAGCAGCGAAAACTTCACCGGGTTTCACCACTCCTTTGAAACACTCGTTGAGGGAGGTTTGGGTGCGAACCTCGATCAAGGGCGACAGTCCTTTGTTGGACACCACCAGCTTGCGCGCCCAACGGCAGGCCGTGGGATCAGTCTCAGTGCTGACAAAGCGCCAGCCGTATTCGCTCGCGCCGATGATCGGATAGATGCAGTTCGCTCCGGTGCCAATGTCCAGAATGCGCACGCACCGGCCTTTCGGCGGAGTCGTGCCACCGCTCAGCAGGTCGGCCAAATGGTGGATGTAGTCGCTCCGTCCGGGGATGGGCGGGTACAGGTGGCCGGGTGGCACCTCCCAATGCTGCAAGCCGTATGCCTGCTTGAGCAGTGCCTGATTGAGGGCCAGCACCGCCGCCGGGTTGGCATAGTCGACGGACTCATCTCCATGAGCATTGGGCGAAACGAAGGCCGCCAGGGCCGGGCAGGCCTTGGTCAGTTGGGCGAAATCGTAGCGGGTGCGGAAGCGGTTCCGTGGATGCAGGCCTTGCTTGGGCTCCTTGGCGCCAGAGGTGTCGTTGTCCGTGGTGTCAGTCATTCGCGGCCACAACCTAGCGCCGGTGGGCGGGTTGTCACAGAAAAGGCTTCAAAGCGATGACCCCCGACAGAACATAAAACAACAGGGCCAGGACGATAAAGATCACAGCGGGACACCGGCGGTATATGACGCTGTTAGACGGATTTTCTGGACTGTACCAGACCCGCACGGACTGCCCGTCCACAAGGTTTGTCGGCGTGGAAATCAAATTCTCGTCAAAACTCACACGATGTCCGACGAACTTCCGCCCGTTGACTTCGTATTCGAAACTGACGGTCAGGAAGGTGTTGCCATTTCGCTTCTGGAATGGCGGAGCGTGGCTGTAGATCCCAGGCTGCCTTTCATAGCTGGCGGACCGAATAACCCCCTGGGTGCCCTGCCAATGCCGCGATTTGAACCAGTCGATAAGATCCGATCTGATGCTCCACAACAACGCCAGTGCCGCGGCCAAGCATACGAAGCGAGAGATCGTAAATACATCGTTGGACATATGGACCTCGTCAGCTCCCCACCACCTGCGCAATCCAGTCCTGCAGATTGTAATAATTGGTGATACGGCTAACGAGGCCGTCTTTGATGTCAAAGAATGCGCCCACGCGCAACCGGTAGGTCTGCCCCGTGGCAGGTGGCAGGCCTTCATCGGTGGCGATGTAAGCGCCCTGGATGTAAAACTCCGCAGCGCCTCGCGTGCCGTCTTCAGCAGCCATCACAACCAGTTCCTGCACCTCTTCGCGATAGCAACGGTCCATGCGTTGAAGAAAGGCCTGGAAGGCGGATTTGCCATACTCGCTGCAGCCTTGATTGATGTCATGCACCACGTCATCGGCCAACAGCGAAAGGAAGGCCGAGCGCTCCCCACCATTGAAGGTATCGTAATAGCGCTGGATCAAGGCGGTGGCGGCGGAGCGGGCGTCAGTCATGCAGCAGCATTGGTGCGGCAGGCGCTATTTTTTGCAATGAAAAGCGACGAAAGAAAGGCCCCTGAAATCGCGGTTGCCATGGGGGGGCGTGTGACTAGACTGGCGGCCCTTATGAATTTCATCACGCAGCGGTCAGGCAAGGTCTTCAAGCGCATCCATGCGGCTGTCGTGACAGCGGCAGTGGCTGCCTCCGTGATCATCGGTGGCAGCGCCCGCGCGCAGTCTGTGGTGATGGCCGTGGATACCGCGAATCGCAAGGTGCATGTGGCTGGCAATGCCAATCAAAAGCGTGCGGTGGGCGGCTTGGCCAAGATCGCGACCACCATGGTGGTGCTGGACTGGTCCGAAGCCTCTAAAGTGAGTCTCAACGTGCTGGCCACGGTGCCGGATTACGCCGAGCGCATCGCCGGACAGACCTACCTGGGCCTGCAACCCGGTGACAAGCTGACCCTGCGCGACCTGATCTACGCCACGATGATGGGCTCAGACAATGTGGCAGCGATCACACTGGGGCATTTCGTTGGCGGTGACCTGCTGGCTCGCAAAGGCAAGGCCGGGGACCCCTTGGCCGAGTTTGTACGCAACATGAACGCGCTGGCGGAACGCGAAGGCTGCACGAACACTCAGTTCATGAACCCGCACGGTTTTGAAAACACCCGTCCGCTGCCTTACTCCACGGCGGCTGACATCGCGCGCATTGCCTTGTATGCCACCAGCCGCGCACCTTTCCATTT
>JAQGPI010000062.1 GCA_028293175.1 Verrucomicrobiaceae bacterium
ATGGGACCGCGCTTTTTGTCATACTCCGGAGCGGACCTTGAGGCCATGCGCAAAGGAGTGTTTGAGCGCTGGCAGAGCATGCTGAAAAATCTGCGCTCTCGGTCGAAGGCGAACCTCCTCATTGGCAATTTTACGCCGCCTCTGTGGTGTGCGGCGGGAGTAGCGGATGCGTCTCTGACGATGTCGCAGGCAGGTTTTGTGCAGCGTCTTAACGAAGATCTGGCGGAAGCGTGTGCTGCATTGCCGGACGTGCAGGTGCTGGATGTGGCGCGTGTGGCTGCTGAAACGGGTCTGGACCGCTGGCGTGATGAGCGCCTTGAGTACTTGGCAAAGGCACCGTGGAGCCTGGATGCTTGCGTGGCAGTAGCGAAGGCGGTGGCGCGGCGTGCGAGGCCATGGTTCATCACGCCAAAGAAGTGTTTGGTGCTGGACCTGGATAACACTTTGTGGGGTGGCGTGCTAGGCGAGGTGGGGCGCGATGGAATTGGTCTGGGGCCGGATTACCCGGGCAATGTGTTCCTGGACTTCCAGCGCCGCATTCTGGCCTTGCGCGACAGCGGCATCCTTCTGGCGGCGGCGAGTAAAAACAACGCGGCGGATGTGGAGGAGGTATTCGCTCAGCATCCGGCAAGCCTAATCAAGCGCGAACACTTAGCGGCGTTTGAGGTGCATTGGGAGGACAAGGCAACGAGCCTGCGGCGCATCGCGACCACTTTGAATATCGGTCTGGACGCGCTTGTGTTCTTTGATGACAACCCGGTGGAGCGAGAGTGGGTGCGCGAACAGTTACCGATGGTAACGGTGCTGGATGTGCCGAAGAGTCCCATGGGCTATGTGCGCACGCTAGCAGAGAGCGGCTGTTTTGACCTTATCGCTTTGACGAACGAGGATCGCCAGCGCGCGGCTTTGTACAGGGAGGAAACCGGGCGGCAGGCGTTGCAGCAGCAAGCGGGTTCGTTGGAGGAGTTTCTGGCGAGCCTGAACATGACACTGACGGTGGGGCGGGTAGATGAGGGCACTTTGCCGCGCGTGGCGCAGTTGCTGGGCAAGACAAACCAGTTCAATCTCACCACCCGCCGTCACGGTGCGGCGGAACTGCAAGCGATGATCGACGCCGGGGCCATCATGCTATGGGCACGGGTGAAGGACCGCTTTGGCGATGCAGGACTGATCGCGGCGGCGGTGCTGGTGCCGGAAAGTGAGGCATGGCGCATTGATACCTTTTTGATGAGTTGCCGGGTGATTGGTCGCGGCGTGGAGACAGCGCTGCTGGCGGTGATGGAGCAGGTGATCCATCAGCGTGGCGGACGGCTCATGATCGGTGAATTCATCGCGACGACGAAGAACCAGCCGGCAGCGGATTTTCTGCCGAGGCATGGGTTTGAACCGGCGGAGGACAATCTCTGGCATCTGCCACTGACTGAACCTCGCGCTGTACCGGATTACTTCATCCTCGAATCTGCGGTTGAGAGCTGAAGCGAGATGGCGGATAGCCTGCCACACTGTTTATTCCATCTTCCATGACTCCCGAACAACGCCAAAAGACTCTGCAAGCCACAGTAAGCGCCGTGCTCGGCGTTCCTGAATCCAGCGTGACCGACGACACCAGCCCCGACAACGTGTCAGGCTGGGATTCGGTGAAGCACCTGAATCTTGTAATGGCGCTAGAAGAAGCCTTTGGCACTTCATTTTCGCCTGAGGAGACGATGGACCTGACCTCGGCAAAGCTGATGCGCCTGATTTTGGAAGAGAAAGGCATCTAACCTATGATCGACCGCTTTCGTCCCGGCATGGTGTTCAGCGAGGAGGTGACGCTGTCACCGGCGCTGGTGGAAAGTTTTGCGCAGTTCTCCGGCGACCGTAATCCGCTGCACTTGCAGGCGGACAGCGCGCGCGAATATGGTTTTGCGCGGCCAGTGGCGCATGGGGCGATCCAGTCGGCCATCGTCTCGCGGCTGATCGGCATGAAGGTGCCGGGACCGGGGGCAGTGTGGATGAGCCAGTCGATGGAGTGGATGCGACCGGCCTTTGTCGGCGATACCATTCGCGTAGAGGCGGAAATCGAAAGCGTCTCCGCCGGAGCCGAAACACTGAGCCTGATTTTGCGTGCGACCAACCAGCAGAACGAGGAGCTGATGAAGGGCACGGCTAAAGTGAAGGTGGCCACGAAGCTGGCTGAGGATACCTCGGGCGCAAACCCGAAGGAGCCACGAGTGGCGTTGGTAACCGGTGGCTCCCGAGGCATTGGCGCTGCGATTGCTAAGGCCTTGGCTGCCGCAGGAATGGAAGTGGCGGTGGCCTGCAAATCAAACCGCACAGCGGCGGCCCTGGTGGTGCAGCAAATCATAAGCGCGGGAGGCAGGGCGCAGTGCTATGTCTCATGTCTTGAGGAGACCGGCAGTGCTGCGGCGCTGGTGCAGCAGGTGCAGGCCGATTTTGGTCGTCTCGATGTGATCGTGCATGCGGCGACGCAACCGGTGCTGCCGCTCTCGGTGACCGAAGCAAAAGCGGAAGACTTGCGTGCCTACAACCGCTTGCACGTAGAGGTGCCGCTGGAACTGGCCCAAGCAGCCGCACCAGGCATGACGGAGCGGCGCTTTGGCCGCCTCATCTTTATGGGGACCTCGTACCTTTTCGGCACTCCGCCCCCGAAGATGGCAGCCTATGTGGCTGCAAAGCAGGGGCTGTGGGGCCTCGTGCGCTGCCTAGCGGTGGAGCTCGGACCGCAGCAAATTACGGTGAATATGCTATCACCCGGCATGACCATTACAGACCTTACCGCCGACATTCCACAGCGGATGAAGGAGGCTGAGGCGCGTCGTATACCTGTCCGTCGTCTGGCCGTGCCCGAAGACGCAGGACACGCTGCGGCATTTTTAGCTAGTGATGCTGCCGGGTATGTCTCAGGGCAAAACCTTCCGCTCACGGGCGGTCCGGTTTAGCGCGATGAGACACGAACACCGGGCCGGGCAACCATCAGGCAGGTGTTGCTGGATTGGAAGAGGTAGCCGATGCCGAAGGACAGCGGCGAGCCGTTGCCCTGTTGGTAGGCATTGATCAGATCGGGCTGGGTATGTTCCTTGAACATGTCTAGCGTACCGTGGTAGTTGCCATAGAGGCGCACGTCCGCACCAGCGGCAAGAAGGTTGCGGTAAGGCACGCCCGAGGGATCCTGCACAATGCCTCGGCAATTTGTGAGAAGGTAGTTGCGGATGTTGGAGAAGCCCTCCTGATGCATGAGGTAGGAGGCGCTTTTGACAAAAGCGGGCGGCTGGCCCAATGAGGAAACAAACTTGAGGAATGGACTGCCACTGTGCAGTCCGTCATCGGAGAGGTCCTGCCGGAAATAGAAGACGCGTTTCGCGGTGCCATCCGGGCTGTAGCCGCGAACCAAGAGGCCGGGTGCGTTGCCTGCGGCATTGGCAATGACGGGCTGGCCATTGCCATCCAGGCGGATGAGATCGACGGATTCTACAGTGTGGCCTGTGCGGGCCATGAAGGTCAAAATAACGGGCAGCACACCTTTGAACCGTGTCTCTGCCAGGTCCCGGCGCATGTCCTTAGTGATGAAAAAGCTGAACTGTATCGCGGTGCTAAGCGAGGTATCCAAGCCTGCGAGGCTGGTGCCCATCTCCGCAGCACTAAGCTGGGAGAGCGGCGGCAGCGCCTCGCAAGATTCCAGACCAGCGAGCACCACGGTATCTGAGTAGGGGAAGAAGGTGTTGGCAAAGAGGAAGTCCGGGCCGCTGAAAGGATAAAACAGCGCGTGGGAGCCTTGCAGATCGCCGATTTGAGCCGAAGCCCACGTGCGGATAGGGATCTCATGCCGCAAGTTGAAATCGTGCCACAGAGTATCGAGCTTAGCTTGATGGCTTGTCCAGGCTGGAGTCTGACGGATTTGCGGGAAATAATCGGGGCCCGCTGCGGGCATCCCGGCCAGCATTCTTGCAGTGTCATTCAACGGGGCCGCCTGTGAAGGAAGATTTAGCGAAGCGACGGGCCGGTAAAGTTGTTGGTCTTCCCTCACTGCGAGAGCGCGGCGGACAGTGGTATCGCCGAATCCGGTAGTCTGTCCAGCCTCGCCAGGGCCAGGGGGAAGCTGACAGCTAGTAAGCCCGAAAGATAGCGTGGAGACAAGACAAGCAGTCTGGCCGCGAAGGGTGCGGAATGAGAGAGGAAGCGCCATGGAGGCGGAAATTACCCACCCTTGTGCATTATGAAAGACTTCGATGACTACCCGTGGCAGGTAAATTTGCCGACTTATTCACTGATTATTACCATTCGACAAAATTTTGTTGGGGTGTCGGATTATCAACGAACGCTTATGTTTTAGGCTTCATAATGGCCCTGAAATCTCCTGTTTTTAACAGCCTTATTAACAGGCTGACGCTCGGCCGAAAGTTTTCATAAGTCCGGGGACGTTCATTAAGAGGATGAGTGCCGCCGCCATGTGGTATTCGAAATGCAAATCCATGATCTTGCTGATCGAAAGGTGCATGGCGATGATGACGAGCCCGCCAACGAAAGCCCACCTGCGATTAATCAGTACGACGAAGGCGAAAAGTTCGACAAACAAGCCACTTCCAAAGATCAGCCGCGCCAGATGGGGATGGTCCACAATTCCCTGGGTGACCTTGTCTAGCCACTCAGGGACGGGCACGAGGGAATCATAATAGCCATCCCAGTTGGACTTCAGAAGCTGTACGGAGAGGTAGGGTACCTTCTGAATCCACTGAAAGTCGGAGTTCACCAGTTTGACGATACCACACACGACGTAGGAGGCGGCGAAAGTGACGGTGCTGGCGTAGATGGCAATCCGGTGAAGAGGAAGTCCAGGCCTGAGAGGGGCGGCCTCGGCAGGAAGGCCGCTTTTAGCGCGATTGATCTCACTGGCAAGGAAACCAACAATGAAGCCGATGATGGTGAAATGGATCAACGTGTTCAAAGCATGTCCCAGCCATGAAAAGAAGGGCTTCATTGCCATGGCAAAACCAGGGAGAAGACTGATCTCACGGAAAGCGATTCCGGCAATAGCAGCAAGGATGAGTCCCAGGACCCAACGATGCAACTGACGGCCCCTCGGCCATGCGTAGACCAGAAACTGTGCGAGAGCGATGAGGGTTACCGCCTGCCAGCTATGGTGCATGGCTTTCGAGGTAACCAAGGTGCCGATCATGATGGCCGAGGCCAGCGTGGGGGCCAGAGTCAGCGCGGGCAGCAGGCCCAAAACGTAAAGCACAAGACTGAGGATGCACACCCCTTGCCACAAGGGGCCCGGAGGGTGCTCGGCGAGCCAGGTGAAATCAAAGAAGTGGGCCAGTCCAGTAGGGTTGCGCTGGGTCTTATAAGGGGCCGTCTCCCACTTGATGCTGTAGAAAAGGAGAAACGCGAAGGCTGCCCGCATGACGAAGGCTTCGAGTTGGCTGTAGTCAAATACGGCTGGCTGCCACCAGACCTTAGCACGGGGCTTGGGCAGGGAAGAGGGCATGCTCATCGGGTTTGTTCAGCGAGGAGTTCGGGGGCCTTGTCAGAGAGCCGACCGTCCACCAGTTCGAAAGTACGGCGGTACAGGCGGAGAGCCTTGATTTCAGGGGCGAGCGCACCGGGTTTGGCGATAGCCACCCAATCTGCTAGCACAATCTTGCCAGCCGCTGCGCGTTCGGGGGCCGTGGCCTCCTTTGTGTCGCGTTTGCGTTTTGAGGTGATCTTTCCCAGCTCTTTTTTGTAGGCTTTTTTTGCTGTGCTTGAACCGCTGCGGAAGACCTTGTCCATAGGCTGCACCTTGTCGTTTTGATCCGTGATGAAGACCACGTCCGCCTCGCTATCGAAATTGGAGTACATGGGGAAGTTCGAGAAAGGAAACTGCTCCTTGATTAGGAACAGCATGATCACCACGGGGATCATGTGATGGAAAGGCACTCGGAGCCAGAGGGCGCGAAGGTGTGCAAGCATGGATGGTAAAGTGATGGAGCGCGAATGGCTCGCGACTAGCAAAAACTGTGGGATGACAAAGAAAGCGAATGACAAGACAATAGCGGAACATATAGTCTCAGCCCCTTCTAACGATACCCAGTTCAAAGGCCGGAGTAGCTCAGTGGTAGAGCGGCGCATTCGTAATGCGTAGGTCGCGGGTTCGAGTCCCGCCTTCGGCTCCAGTGCCGAAAGCAATCATGCCACCCCCCTTCAGTTCGGGTAAGACCGGCAGGGCCAGACGCCGTGAGGAGTTTTGGAATCATGTCACCCATGTCGTGGGCTGCGTTGCCGTTATCGGCCTCATTGCCGCGATTGTAGCTGTGGCCTGGCAGCAGATCATCAGATCTTCGCCGTTGGTGGACGAATCGTATGTGCGCACCACCAAACAGGAGCCCGTGGCCGCCAACACTTGGTCAGGCCGCACTCAGTCTGAACCGCCGCAACTCGATGCGATGCGGCTGGACGGTCACTCGGTTCCTTCGCCGGACGCGGCTAAGCTCATCGGCAAGACTGTTTTGCCAAAGGCTGTGCCGCTGGTCTCGGGGATCGAGGATATCGAAAACAAACGCGATCAAATCAGCAAAGTAGTGCAGGCGTTTTTGGCCGCCCGTATTGTGGCTGGAAAGCTGCCTTTTGTGCGTGAACCCGAGCGTGTGAAGCCCCTGATGGATGAATATTACGCCCGTGAGCCGATGCCGCAGATCGTTTTCCGGAGCCTGGGCAAGATGGTACGTGTCGAAGAGTCTGGCTATCGTTTCGGCTACGTACAAGTCTTGTTGGACACTGTTTCCCCCGTGACCCTTATCATTGAAGAGCGCACTGACGGCAACTTCCGACTGGACTGGGAATGTCTAGTCCGCTACGGCGAACTTGCGTGGACTGATTTCTTGCGCTTGAAGCCTGAGGAACCCCGGCTCATGCGCGTGAAAGCATCCCGTCCTGCCAGCCCTCCCCCCAATGGATCGAAAGCGGAGTGGATTGAACTGCGCCATTCTGTGGATCCCGGCACGGTGCTCGCATGCTTCAATCGAGATGATCCTCTGCTCGTCTCCTTGGTAAGCCAGCTCAACCAAGGCAACTGGAAGGACGTACCGTTGACGTTGCGCCTTAGCTTTCTACCGCCCACCGATCAAGCTTCGGGCCACAAGACCCTTATTAGCGGCGTAGAAGGCAAGGGCTGGCTGATCCTGAATGGTTCCGCTCATTAGTGCCAAATTTTCGGGATTAACGGTAACCGTAAGCAAGTGCCCAGAAGACACTCTTTTCGGCCTTAGAGGTAACGGAAAAGACGATCGAGTAAGTTCCCGTCTTGGGCGGATTCACGCGGACGCTGGTAAAATTAGGGCCGATGCCCATCTTTGGCGTGATGTGAATGGGGTTGCCTTTGTCGTCGAGCACCTTGACGTCGATGGTGCAATCATCATTGGCTGTGCCTACCCAGAAGGCATAGTCGTTGCCCTTGAAAAGCTGGTGGCGGACCATGAGCTGCTGGCCGCTCTTGACCTCGCCGTTCCAGAAGTCTTCCCGAACAATAAAGCCTTCGTTCACGAAGGGAATGGCGGCTTCCATGGCGAAGCTATGGGAGTCGTCCACGGTGGCGTGGGCAGGCACCGGGAGAACGGCAAAAGCCAGCACGGCCACTGCCGCCAGCAGAAGGCGGAGAAGAGCAGGCTGGGAACGGAAAACGGAATTCATACAAGTGCTTGGTGCGGGAGGAAGGCCGTGCAGGTCACCTATTGGTGATCTGCTTGAGTAGATCGTTGCTGATCACGCCGATGCGTGTGACGGACTCGACTTTGAATCCTTCAGAGCTCTTTTCCATGATCTCCTGAATTTCCTTTAGACCTGCATCGACGGCCTTGATGAGGGGATGCTTTTTCTTGCCGCTCAGCATCTTACCCGTCTGGCTGCGGAAGTGTTTCACCAAGTCGGGTTGGTACAGGAGTTCTGCACGGTCAGCCGAGTAGTTTTTGCCGACGATGCTGGTGACTGTTGCAGTACCCCGCAGCCAGCCGCCGAGACTTACGCATTGGGACAGCTCCGTATCCTTTTGCTTGTCCATAGTCTCGCGAACGGTTTTTTGGGTAGAGTCAAACTGCTTACGGATGTCGGCCCATTGGTTCTTGTCAGCGGCATCAAGGATGGCTTGAGCGTGGTTGAGCACGGCTTTCTTGATGCTGAGGCTCTGGGACAGATCGATGACCTCGCGACCAATATCTTCCACCGCCTTGCGATCCCGGGCCTGAACGGCCACGAAGCCTTCCGCCACCACGGTGCCAAAGACAAAGGACAAAGACACGCGATCGGTCATCTCGGGCATTTTAGCGCCGCGCAGCTCCTGATGCCAGTTGGGCTCACCCAACTTGTCCAGAACGGAGAAGATCTCGCTGGGTACGGGCACAACAACCTCATCCACCACATAGCCGGGAAATTTGGCGGGATCGAAGGTGGTGACGCCAGTGGTGCCTTGTGCTTGTGTGGTGGCAGGGAGTGCGAGGCAAAGTGCCGCAAGGCCAAGCAGGACTGGAAAGGGGCGCATAGTCATGGGCATGGGAAGCATGTTTGAAAATAGAGGTCGACTTGTAGCACCAAACGCCAGAACACCTGCGGTAGCAACCCTTTTGAGGTGTGGGAACCTCTGGGGGCGCGGTTGTTGAAGTCGCACGACTGAGAATACGGCCCAGGAGTGGCGAAGGGTATGAAAGTTTTTTGAACGTGCAGGAATTACCAACACTCTATTGCCTGTCTTATCTTTTTGAGCCTGAATACATTGCCAGGGTGAGTGCGCGATTGCCAGGTTGCGGGTTCAGTCAGGTGAAGTAAAATTGTGATATCTCAACCAATTGCATTCCCTCGCTTGACACCCGCTCCGTATTCTACTTTTCCCCGGTTGCTCTGCTTGCTAGGACTGTTGATGGTACCATCCTCCTGGGCTGCG
>JAQGPI010000066.1 GCA_028293175.1 Verrucomicrobiaceae bacterium
GCAGTCGACCGGCATATGGACGGCTGGCGTACGGGCCAGGAAAACCAGATACGCCAGCAAGCGCTTGGCACCACGGCACAGCAAGTGCGCCAGCGCCTTGAGGGTCTTGGTTCAGCCACCGTGGGCGGCAATGGGCCGCCCGAAGAAAATCCACTGTGGCGCGATACCCTTACCAATGTGCTGACACCCGAGGAACGCTCAAAGTGGACGGCCGCCGAGGCCGGACGTGACGCTTACCGGCAGGAAGCAATTGCAAAACTGCTGGTGGCAGAAATGGACCGCCAACTCGACCTCACTCTCAGCCAGTGCGAGAAAGTGGAGCCACTGGCAGTCAAGGCGGTGCGGGACTACCTGCCTGACATGGGTATGTATTTGGACCGTGGCAATGGCATCGACTTCCGCCTGCTGCTCACTGCCTTCACCGCCGTACCGGATACAGAGCGCCAAACGCTGCTCACGCAACCGCAAATTAACAAGTGGTTGCAGGCTACATCAGACTTCCGCAGCTTGTGGCAAAACATTGAGCAGAATCATCACCAGCGGGTTCAGACCGTCGGCGGCGCCATTTCGAAGCCAGGCGCTAATATGCCCATCATCATCAGGAACGGTCGTGCGCCGCTCATCATCAACGGCCAGCGGATCATCATTGGAAAATGAACGGCACAACGAGACATAAACTGACAAAACGGACCACTGCATGGCTTTGCGCTTCGCTCCTGTCGTTGCCCGTGCTAGTTCGCGCCCAATCCCCTGCCCTGCGTTTTGGGGGCGAGATTCCACCGGAAGTGGATCGCATGTATGAGCGCGGCCTGGCATGGCTGGCGCAAAAGCAGTCGCCCGACGGGCAATGGCAGGACGGGCAAAACGGTGCAGGTCAGACAGGACTCTGTTTGATGTCCTTTCTGGCCAGTGGCGAAGACCCCAATTATGGCAAGTATGCGGCGAATATACGCCGTGGAGTTCGCTCGCTGATTGTCCTGCAAGACAAGACTACCGGCTACCTGCCGAGCAGCATGTATCACCATGGTTTTGGCATGCTGGCACTGGCGGAAGCTTACGGAACGGTGGACGAATCCCAACTCTGGGATGGCAATGAACCGGCGGCGGTGCGTCGTCCACTGTCACAGGTATTGGATTTGGCCGTCCGTTGCGCGGTGACTTCGGCGGCCAAGAATCCCTTTGGTGCCTGGCGATATTCGCCGGATGCCACGGATGCTGACACCTCGGTTGCCGGAGCTGTGTTAATGGGTTTGCTCGCCTGTCGCAATGCCGGTCTCAGCGTGCCGGATGACACCATCAACAAGGCCGTGGAGTACATTCGCAAGAGCACGGCCAAGAACGGCTACGTGAACTACTCCGGCGGCTTTGGCGGCGGTGGTGAGTCCATGGCACGCTCTTCCGTTGCCACCCTGGTGTATGCGGTTTCCAAGCACAAGGACTGGGAGGAATTCGGCTACACGCTGAAACACATTTCTACTGATCTGGAGCACCGGGAAGGCAGCCATCCAGAATATTACCGCTACTATGCCGCGCAGGCTCTATTCCAGGGTGATTATGATGCGTGGCAGAAGTGGAACCGCGTTACCATTCGTACCTTCAAGGACACTCAAAACAGCGATGGTGCTTTTGGTGGCAGTTCCTACCAAACCGCGATGTCGCTTCTGGCCCTGGCTCTCAACTACCGATTCCTGCCGATTTATGAGCGTTGAGGAAACAGTTTCCCCGTTTCCCTTCTGCCGTCCTCTTTTTGCGGAATGGAAGACGAAATCCGTACTCGCCCTTCTCGCTTTCATTACACTGTCCCAGTTCTCAGTACAGGCCCAGAACTTCGATCCCTTCCTCAACCAGCCTGGTGCTTCCTCAGTGACGGACGACGGCCCCCTGAAGGTGCCGCGTATGTACTGGCGCAGTGGTGAATCCATCGACGGAGCCTTGGTCGGAGCGGATGGCAAGGCCTTGTCCTGGAAGGCGGACCTGTTTGCGGAGCCGTTGCAGGTGCGCCTGCACAGTCTGCTGCGAGTAGAGATGCCGCAGCCCGCTGCACCCGCGGTTGCAGCACCTTCGGCCAGCTTTTCAATCCTGCTAAAGTCAGGCGACCGCCTTTACTCTGAGATCCAGTCCATCACGCCAGAGGGCTTGATTTTAGAAAGTCAGCGTCATACCACTGTAAAGGTGCCGCTCAGCGCCGTGCAGGCTATTGAACGGCTGCGCGGCGATGGTCTGGTCTATAGCGGTCCCCAGGGCGTAGCG
This sequence comes from Verrucomicrobiaceae bacterium, assembly GCA_028293175.1. Taxonomy (GTDB): domain Bacteria; phylum Verrucomicrobiota; class Verrucomicrobiia; order Verrucomicrobiales; family Verrucomicrobiaceae; genus CAINXC01. Next base: position 2,251 of record JAQGPI010000066.1, read on the forward strand.
GGATGGAAGGCAGTGCCCGGCTCCCAAGGGCAGCAGGCTTTCACCTGGATGGCAGGCGAACGCGGCGGGCTGCTGTCGCGCTCGTGGAACCGAGCGGTGAAAATGGAGCTACCGATGCCAGACAAGGTCTCTTTTGAGATCGTTCTCAGCTCACCTCTGCGCCCGCAATTTTCACTGGGTTTTGCTCTTGATCCGAACACCGCGCCCGTCATTGAGACGTGGCAGGATGAGATGGTGGTAGCTGATGAAGGGCTGTTTACGCCGCTGCGCACGCTCACCGATGATGATCGCAATGTGGCTCTGCGCGTGTTCTGGGACAGGCCGGGCAAAATCATGCGTATCCATGATTGGGCGGGCAAGCTCATCACCGAATTCCATGCCGGACATAATGAGCCTGCCAACATGGGCATCGTACTGCGTAACAAGGGGGCGGAACTAACTCTGGAACGGCTCAACGTTCGAGTTTGGGACGGCAACCCCTGCCCCAGTTATGAACCTTCCCGGGGATGGCTGCGGCAACTCGGCGGTGCGACGATTGAAGGCACCATCACACAAGCCGTGGACGGGCTTGCCATCACACCGGCAAATAGCCCACCGCAAACCATTCCAGTCTCGCAGATCGCAGGGTTGAACATGGGTGGAGATATGGCCCAAATGCAGGCAAAGAAGGTGCCGCTGCCGGAAATGCTGGCGGCAGTTCGATCCCCTGAAAGTCTGCCCACCCGCCTGCGCTATGCAGACGGGACACTGCTCACCGGTGCCCTCGTACAGATCGAAAACAACACCGCGCTGATGCGACTGGCAGGCCTCACAGACGCCATAACGGCGAACCTTAAGGACATGACCCGGCTGTTGCTCAACGAGCCTGCGCCGCTGAGTACACCGCCGGAGAAGCCGCTGGCCCAG
>JAQGPI010000097.1 GCA_028293175.1 Verrucomicrobiaceae bacterium
GATCAGTGGTAAACCTTCCGTTGCCCTCCTTGCGGACAAGGAGTACGCCGTCCGCTTCACAGTTTCCAACCTCAAAGGCAGCTCTTCCGCCGATGCCAGCCTGCTGGTGAAGGCCCTGCCGTATGGCACCACCGGAGCCTTCACGGGGCCGATCAGCCGCGAGCTCGTGCTAAACAAGAACCTGGGCGGCCGCTTGAATCTTACCGTTGCTTCCTCCGGCAGCTACACCGCCAGCGTTACCCTTGGCATCACAGCATACAGCGTGATTTCAGTGCTCGAAACAGACGTTAATGGGGCCAATAAACCGCATGGCAGTTTCATCATCAAGCGCGCGGCTCCGGCACCGCCCTTGACTGTCACCTTCGATCTGGACAGGCCGAACCACGCCCTGATCAATGGCGACATCACCGATCTCATCCTGCACGCTGCTTTCAACGGCTGGCGCAACAAATGGGGCACCGTGATGCCGCTCGCCGAACTGTACGATCTGAAAACCTACCTGGGCTATTACACTTTCGCGCTGGACATACCCGCTGGCCAACAAGGGGTTGAATCTATTCCCCAAGGGATGGGCTACGGATCGTTCACTGTTGCCTCTACCGGTGCCCTTGCGGTCGCTGGCAAGCTCGCCGACGGCACAGCTTACACCTGCTCCACTTTTTGCGGACCGCATGGCGAGGTGCTGCTGTATCAAGCCCAGTATACGAGCCTAGGCAGCGTGGTTGGCACCCTCGATATTATCCAGGGCGCTGATGGTTCCTACGTCCCCCTTTATGGGGACAACACGCTGAGTGGCACGGTTAGCTGGCTGCGTCCCGCGACGGCTACCCATGTTTACAAAGCAGGCTTCGGCCCGCTGGACATTACCGCAGGAGGCGGCCGTTACGTCGTTCCGGTTGCCCCGGCATTGCTGTTCGGGGTGGTGGATGACGGCGCAACCTTCAATGCTCACCTTGTCTTTACTGAAGGCGGTATTTCCGGCACGAGCACCGATCCGGTGGGCACGCAGACCAGTCCAAACATCAATGTGCGCATCAAGTCTGGCGGTCTGGTCTTCGTGCCTGCGCACAGCACGACTATGGTTCCTGATCCAAATCCTCGCAGCACCACGCTCGCCATCACTCAAAGCACGGGTTTCTTTACTGGGCACGCTACTTTAGTAGACCCCAATCCCGCAGTACCCGGCGGAAACATCACCCGCACGCCATACTATTACGGACTGATTATACGCGACGGCAGTGCCATGCGTGGCTACGGCTACTTCCTCCTGCCCCGCCGGCCCAACCTTGCCACGGAAACTGTACTCACCACCGACCAGCTCTCAGGCCAGGTGGTGCTCGAGAGAATGCCTTGAGCAGCGAAGGCAAAAAGAGGGGCCGTTGTCGTCCTCCCTCTCTCCGAAAACGGTGGCTGCTATGCAACGGTTCCGCAACTTGCCGGTTTTGAGCTGGCAGCGCCCTGCGGTGATCCGTAGTCTCTGCCGCCAAATCCATAAGGCACCCTTGTCCGATTTACTTATACATGCGGTCATCGGTAGCTCGGCCAGTGCTGGGCCGAGGACTTCATTCCCTACGGCCCGCACGGGCAGGATGGATCCAGAGGGACGTGCGGGGTCGCCGACGGCTTCGGCGGAGTGACCGTGTCGAAGGACTTCGCGGAGCGCCGTGGTGACACTTTTCAGCCGTGCAGATGGCATCGTCCGCTGCTGCTATATCAGCAAAACTCTCCTCGCGCACGAGCGGTATTCCGCCAAACAATTTTAGTGACTCGAAAAATGAACAATTTAGTGGATTTGTTTTCTATTGTAATTATGATAGATACCATGAAACTTCTCTTTGCGGGGGTGATTTTACTCGCCTCAGGGCTCCGGCCAGCAAATGCCGATATCGTGCTGGGGGCTCCAGGTGTCCCAGTGGGATCTCAGGTGGTCACAAAATTGCCGTTCAAGAACAACGTCACTCTCCCCAATTCGTACAAGTTCGTTTTTGCAGGTATCCAGGCCAAGGGCAATACGCTGGGAGCCCCAGGTGCCTCGGGTACAAACGGCAACGGGGGACAATTCCATCTCACCGCTTCAGCAAGCGGCGGGGGAAGCGGTGTAAAGGAAGGGAAAATCGATTTTCGCGACGTTCAGGATTATAACACTGCGCCCTTAAAGACCATCCTGACCTCGCCGGCCGTGGTTTTCAAAGCCGTAACCAGTCCGATCGCCGTGAGTCTTGAATGGAAGGGCGAGGGCAATGCTAAGAAACCGGACGGCTTCTTTAACATCCTGGGAGAGTACCAAAAGGATCCGCCTGTGCCCAAGGGCTCGCTGTCCTTTGTCGTGGGTCAATGGGTGCTCGAGTCTAGCCCATCACCCCAAGGCGAGGCAAAGATCGTCAGAGAATAATTACTCGAAGATCCGCTCTCCGTTTAAACCTCTTTTCCTATGAATTTCTCGGTCCTCACGCGTCTCTCCGGGATGGGGTTGAAGCTGGCAGGCTGTATGTCTGTGCTGGGAGGTATTTCCATTCAGCGGTCCCTAGCCGATGAGGCTTCCACAGCCACGGCGATGAGAAAAGGTGCTACTCGCGACATCATCAGCGATGAGGCGCTGCGTCAACAGGCTGCAAGCACAGCCAAGTTCGAGGCGCTAATGGCGTCCAAGGGAAAGCCGGTGGATAAAACAGCGCCATCGATGGAAAACTCATTATGGATGCACTCGCTCATCCTCTTTGACGGTGAGAAATTCACCATCATCCCAGAGGGCTCGATTTTGCATTTGCCAAAGGCTTTGCAATCCAAGGTGGTCAGCAAGGCGCAAGGTGACTTCACGTTCTGGCCTAACTTCCTTAAAAGAAATGTTTCCTGGCTGGCGGCCAAGGAGGTCCCTCTGGCCATGGCCCGCGGTGATTCCAAAGTCGCACAAACGGTTATCGCCGGAATAGCCGGAGACCCCCGGGCCTTGGTAGCCGTCTACAAAGGCGGGCCAATCATGATTTTGGAACCGGATGCGTCTTCCGAGGAAGCAACAAAACCGATCAGTCGGCCTCTCGCAGGCGGCAGTCAACCCGGGGGCCGCCGCTGATCTATGAGCTGGTTCCAACTCATCCTGGTCATTAGCGGGCTTGCCGGGCTGCCTACCTTGTGGGCGCAGGAGGCCTGGGTGCGCCAAACCGATCTGGCAACCGGCCAGATTTATGACACCCCTGTGATCGGAACAGGAGGAGCGTACACCGCCCCTGTCAGAGTCAACGAAACAGGATCGCTGTATCAACTGTTTGCGCGAGGCACAGCCTGGGACACCAACATCTACCTTCTCGACACTAAAATCATCGGTGCTTATAACCCCTTGGCAACTCTCAGCATCACTTCGGAAGACTCATACGTCCGAGGCGATCTTGCTGCTGGCACTTATGTCAGGCGTACCCGGGCTGACCGTCCCTTTAGCATAGATCTCCACGTATCAGGCTTGGTCAATGGCAGTGCCAGCACGGCTGAGCGGTCGGTGTATTTTGCCGTCCATGGGCGAAACTATGATCCATTGACGTACTCAGCGCTCGATCAGCCGCGGTATTTGCAGCACGAATGCAATGTGGAGAATGGCGATGTGCATCTAGGGCCAGCCTATCACGAGCTGACATCGCCCACCATGTCTACCGGCTGCGGGGAGCAATGTTACACGATCGTCCGCTATGCGGGTTACCAAGTTCCCGACACCATCCTGGTGGAACCAACGATCGAGATCTGGCCGGTGCCAACGGCGGCGGTGACCACGGTGACCTCCGCAAAGGTGTTTATCGACCGCATTCCCACGGTGGTGTTGACGTTGAAACACTTGTATCCAGACTCGCGAACTTATGCCCAGATCTATGCCGGACGGGCCGCTCTCGGAACGGTAGGGACCGTAATCGAAGGCACCGAGCGGCGCTACGGGCGCCATTATAACCCCGACCAAGTCGACGAGCCGACGAATGTCCCGCAGGATGTGGCAATCTCCATGGAGGACCTCTCCACCTACGCTGCGGCGGACGGGGCCTACACCCTTGAGGTGATCACCGAAACACCCTTCTTTAACCGTGCGCCGGAACGGCTGTTGAGCGTTACCTTCGAAGTCGATCGTGTGATCTCCTCGCGCGGCCAGTTGAGCACAGCGGAGAAAACCAGCCCCTGACCCATGGGCATACGCCTGCTTTGACGATGAGCACGTCTTCCTTTCGCAGCCGTCGCCGATACCCCGAAGGGCGGGGCAGCGTACTCCTGGAGGTTTCTATGGCGATGGGCCTGGCTGCGGTGCTCGCGCTACTGGTCATGAAGGCATCGCTGCTCGCGCTTTCAAACAACCAGTGGACAGTATTCCAAACGCTGACCGATGCGTACCTGACGCGCGAGACCGCCCTTTCCAACCGCCTGCCCCTCGCCGACCTGACCGGGGCTAGTTCGCAGTGGCCCGACTCCGCGATGGATAGTCCACCACGCTTGGAGCAAAATATCAGCCTCGGCAAGCTGGCAGGAGGCAAGGCAGTGGATGCTGTATTGACGCGCTTTCGAGTCAATGAAACACCAAATATGGATCCCGATACGGGCCTTGCTGTCTGGCGACTGCACTCAGTGCTTTCCTATACCGTGGGCGGGCACCGGTATTTCAAAACCCGGTCCACGCTGCGCATGCAATGAAGCCACCTGCTTTCCAGGCTCTTTTGCGACGTCCACCGGCAGGCTTTAGCTTGGTAGAGGTCTCTACCGCGCTGGGTGTGATGATGGTACTAGCCATCTCGATGGTGATCATGCTTCAGCAGCATGCCCAATTTCTCGAGATGTTCCGGCGCCAATCCTTCCTAGCAAGCGAGGCACCCAAGATTGGCAACTTGCTGGGGCGCATTATCAATGAGTCCGACCATTACTTCGTCTATGCAGACAAGGCAGCCGCCTTGGGAGGCGGGCAACCGTTGCTGACAGACGGGAAGGCGGTGCGGCTATTTTTCAAGTCGCCCAACCATGAACTGGCGGAACGGCTGATCACAGTGGAGGACACCGCCGCCGGGGCGGCTATGCGCTTCTATAACTTGCGGATTGATGGCAGCCAGTCCTCATGGACGATCAGCGACCGGATCGCCGCAGCAGACTTTCGCAGTGACCAAGGCATCCTCAATGTGACGCTCACTGGCCCTCATGGTGAGCAGGTGGCCTATGGAGGGGGAGCCCGATGAACCGCCATGGTTTCGCATCCATGCCAGTTGTATCGGCTATCGCGCTGATGATGACTTTGAGTCTTCTGATGCTGTTCCGTGCAGGCACGATGCACCGGGACGAGGCGGCAAAAATTCAGCTTAGGGCCGATTATCACCAACGGGAGGAGGCGCTGATGCGTGCCGTGGTTGCGGTGCTGCCCAAAAAAGCCATCGCTTGCATGAGAGAAGGCTATGCCGCCTCGGACGACTATTCATGGAGCACCATCTTCGCCGAGTCCATGGCCATGGCGTCTACGACGGAAAGCTTGCCTCTAGATGTGGTTACAGCGCTGGGTTTGGATGGAGCGCGCCGGGGGGATGTGGCGGACCGTAGCACCGAAGAGGTAAAGAGCTGGATTACTTCATTGGCTGGCGTGCGCGGTAGCGTGACGCCCGGCACCACTGCGTACGCGACTTCCTTTCAGGGCCCGGAATTCGCGGGCAAAATCCCTCCCCTCCTTGATGCAACACAGTCCTTGCAGGATGCTGATGCGCTCCGGCCTGTAGTGGGCATGGAAAAACATTACATCACTCAAGCGCCTGACCTCCACGCCGACGTGACGAAGCACCCGCTCTACAATCTGATCCCCTACCCTAACATCCGTTTTGGCTATGCTGCGGCGGGGCAGCCCTTCGTGGCCAAGCGCAACTGGTGGGCCTTCACCGTCAAGTTCGGTTCCACGGGCAAGGCTGCCACGCCCATCATTGCCAAGAATTATGTGCTCTCGCTGTACGAGATCCCTTCGCAACTGCCCATTGAGGGCGCGGCTTTCGCGGAGATTGGCAAACACCGGGATGGTGCCGCGTGGAATGCCGCCGCCATCACCATTACCGGCGGCGTGTATGCGGACCGTCTTTCGATGAACGGCGGCTTTGGAGCGGAACGCATTGCAGGCAAGCAGTCCATTCAGATGTCCGAACGAATGACGGTCGGCGGCAGCGATGTAGGCGAGGACTTCGACGCCCCGGGAGTGCGCGAACAGCTACAGGTGGAGCGGCGGACCGATGTGCTGCCAATAGGGCTATCCGCTAACTCAGGCCGCCTCGCGTTCATGCCCATCCAGCGCGGCGGAGATTTTCTAAAGAAGATGGCGACCGCTCCTGACCCCTGGGAAATGTACACGCGAGGTGTGGAACGGTGTCGCATGAGCGTGGAGGCCATCGCGATGGTCAGCCTGGATGACCAAACACCCGTTGCCGTCCGCGTAAGCTTCCGGTCTGCTGCTGGCACCACCAGCCAGATGGTATTGCGCCGTGGCACCAACTGGCCGTCCGAATTGGACAGCCCCGGGAATGGCATTCCATTTCAAACGGAACTGACTGATACCAACCGCTCCTGCCTGACATTCTACCCCGCATTGCTTAATGCCTGGCTCGTCTCCCATGGAGGTGCACCGGTCACCATTAACAATAGCGTGCGGTTCAATACTGATCCAGCCGCGGACCCGTTGACAGTCAGACCAGTGCCTGATCCCCTGACTCCCGACGACATGTCGGTGATTATCCGCAAAGGCCTCAATCTAAACCAGTTCACTGCCGGCCTTTCCATTGTATCCCCCTTGCGCGTGTACGTGGGCGATGATCTGAACGCCACTGCGCTCGGAGCTCCACCTGCGGGCTCAGGCCTGCCGTCGAACACTGTTTTCTACCCGCCCATGTCCATCTTTGCGGCTGAGCTGAGAATAGGCACCACTGGCTTCAACCGCCCCTTTGAGCATCATGGACAGATCACTACTCTGGCGGCGGGAGGCACCGGGGCATGGCAGCCATTGGATGTAAAGTCCGGAAGCGACGATGCGGTGCATGGCGAAAGCATTGCTGCTGAACTTAAGCCCTTGCGCAGCCCTGCCGAGTTGCCGCCCGTGCATCAAATGAACTGGCTCGTCGTCATTGAGGAGATTCCCAGGGATTGATGCGATTTCAGGTGCCGCTCGCTACGCCCCGCTCTTCTCTTATTACCGCCATAACCCGCTCCCTGATGCCCGTCTCAATTTCTAATATCTTCGGTGAACTGGCCGAGGCCTATGCCGGCTGCGAAATCTCCGATGTGCAAATCCGCACCGGCCAGTTGATCTGTGTACACACCAATCGAGGCCTGGAAATTGCCAGCACTTTTGGCATTCAAGATGCCGAAGCCGTGCGGGCCATTGCTGAGAGCCTTTACCAGCAGCAGGCTGTGGAATTGTGGGAAGATCCGGAGGGCGCTTCCTCTCACACCAAGATGTGGGATGCCCTCAGGACCAAGCGCGCCATTGACTTGAGCTGCGACACCGGAGCACTGGGGGCCCCAGTCCGCATGCGTGTGCAGATTCATCTCAGCGAGCAGGGGATGGGACTTACCTGCCGCTGGTTGCGGGGAAGCATCACCCAGCTCGAATCCCTGGGATTGGAACCCTTGATCACTGACAGCCTGCATGAACTGATGCAGCGTCGTTTCGGGCTGGGCCTCGTAACCGGCCCCACAGGCTCCGGTAAGTCCACCACCCTCGCCGCCATTCTCGATTGGGTGCGGCGCAATATGCGCAAGCACATCGTGACCATTGAGGACCCCATCGAGTACCGATATTCCGCCACCATGGAGGATCCCAATCAGCCCGGGCTTCAGATCCCCTCCCCTTCCCTCGTCACTCAGCAGGAGGTGGGCCGGCATACGCTCAGCTATCAAAGCGGTCTCAAGGAAGTGCTGCGCAAGACCCCCAACATCATCCTTATTGGGGAAATTCGTGACCGCGTCACCATGGAGACCTGCATCGAAGCCGCTCAAACCGGGCACTTCGTGCTTTCCACCCTGCACACCCGCGGCGCGGTGAAGACCATTGACCGTATTCTGGAGTTCTTCCCCAAAGAACAGCAAAGCGGCATTCTGCAACGACTCGGCGAAACGTTGACGTTCGTGCTGTCGCAGGGTCTGCTTACCGGGTTCAGCGGGCGTGTGCTGGTTACTGAGTATCTGCAAAACACCAGCGATCCTGTTGCCGCTGGCATCCGCTCTTATGATGGTGCCGCTACCTCTTTGACCGATGCGCTGCGCGTGAAAGGCAACCTCCGCTGGGATCAATCATTGAAGCAATTGTACCGCTCCGGTCTGATTCCCGAGGACGTCTTCAATGCGAATGTCATGGCATGAGCCTGCAGGAGCTTCTTGCCTTCACGGTACCAGCGCTTTTTTAGCAAGCTGCTGGTGAATGGTGTCAGTAATCTTGGTCAGGAAAGCCGCGTACGACTCGATCTCCTGACGCCGAATTTCTGGGATCTCTTCCCACCACCCTTCGCTGTCAGCCTGCTCCCGAAGGGCATGATAGCGGGCTAGGCATGTTTGGAGCACCTTCCAGTTGCTGCGCAGGCGGTCGGGATCGGGTAGGATCGGGCGGTCAGGTTGCAATTGGTCGTTGAAGAGATTGATCACGGCCCCTGCACCGGTGAGGGCGTCCCCCAGACCGCTTTGGGGTGCCAGCGCGTGGTCAATGGTGTGCTGGGCGAGCTGCTGTGCAGCCTCGCGGGCGGCCTCAGGCGAGGGGGCACGGCTCATGGCGGTGAAGTGGGCGATCTCGTACAAGGCGGCATCACCCGGATCGAAGTCGTAGGCTAGGCGCAACCGCCAGTCCGCTGCGGCATTGAGGAAACGCCGATGGGCGGCACTTGTTGCGAAGGCGCTGTTTCGTTCGGTGCGCTTGTCGTCCAGATCGGCCAGCCAGTGGGTGGCCTCCTCCATCCATGGGCCGTGTTCATGGGATGGGGATGGAGGCGGGCGCAGGAGCTTTAGTTTGCCCGCAGGCGGAGCGTCGTGATCCTCGTGCGCTGAGTCACCGGCCTTTTCTTTGCGACCGCCGTGCCAGTAGCTGTGCAGGGAGTCTTTCATGAGCCGCGCAACGAGACTTCCGTAGGCACTGCGTTGCAGAGCCAGGGGATTGCGGTGGCCCTGGGCGGGGTCCGCACATACGCCGACGGCCAGCCAGCAGAGGAGGGCGGCGGGCAATGCTAGGCGCGGGTACGGAAAAGGCATAACGAAACAAGGCTAAGGGCCGCACCTTGCAAGCCAAGGGCGAAGGCGGATCCCCAAAAGGCATCCTGATGGAGCGGCCCCATCTTGAACACCAGACGGGGGGTCAAATCGGCGAGGTGATAATGCGGCAACCCAATCCAGGCCCCCTGATGAAGAAAGGAGGAGCTGCCTGCCAGCAGAGGCTCCAGCCATGAGGAGGCGAGCAGGCCTAGAAACAGGAGGGAAACCGGGACCACAAAGGCGATGACCTCACCAGCACAAGTGCCGAGCGACACTCCCAAGAGAATGAGCGGAATGCCGACGATGGTGTACAGAGCGGCATATTGCAGTACCAGTTGGACCCATAGCGAGGCTTCCGCCGGGTTTCCCGGAAGGCAGACAGTGATGCAAACAAGGGTGGCCAGCAGGGCCACGAACACCATCCAAACAAGCACGGCCGCGCTGATTTGAAGACAGAGCGAAACTGGAGAGGCTCCCCGCGCGCGGTGGAATTCCAACAATCCGTGGACACGGAGCCGTCGGCCCAGGGCCGAGGCCTGAAAAGGCAGCCAAGTGAACAGGGCCAGCCACGCGTAGAGCCAGCTTGCCTGAGCACGTGCCGGCTGCAGGATCTGCGGGTTTTCCTGCCATGGGGTTAGAAGAGGGGCAGCCCAGGCGAATACCAGCACGCCAGCCAGCAGCAACCAGCAACTGCCACGCACGCCCAGGCCAGCCATGCAGACCCGGAACAGCGGCCAACGACGTTCCGCGCTCATCAACGAAGGAGGTGATAGGTTTCAGTCCAGGTGGAACCGGTGCAATCGCGAGTGTGACGCAGCGTGCCCTGGGTGATGGTGGTGAGAGAATCGGCGTGCCGCACGGATTCGAGTTCATGCAGCACGACTAGACGGAGCAGTGAGGAAGAGGCCCAGAGACCAGCAACGATCTCGCGGGTGCCACCATCAAGCCCAGAGAGAGGCTCATCCATGAGTAGAAGACTTGAGCCGGAATGCGCGGCAAGAACCTCCGCAATGATCAGCAGCACCTTCTGCCGGTTGCCACGCGAATGCTTGCCAATGGCGGTGCGAACATCCAGCTTCAGGGTATCTGCGAGCTGCAAGGCAAAGGCGCGGGCCTCGCCTTTGAACCAGGCGCGGAACAGCAGGCGCGGTGCCAGTTCATGATCCATGCGCAGTTCGTCAGAAACGTAATGAACGCAACCGGTGACAATGGGACTGCCATGCAATGCGGGATGCAGTCCGGCAAGTGTACGCATCAAAGTGGTCTTGCCAGACCCGTTAGGAGCGACGAGCAGGTGCAAGCCAGGACCAAAAGAGATTTTGTCAGGGGATTCTACAAGAACCTTTGGCCTTCGCTTCCAAGGCGGCCCTGACCGATAGCCGAACTGGGTCCCCGCGGCAATTTGAAGACTGGGTAAGGCGACCGGAATCATGAAAAAAGAGTTCGTTGAATGGCTATTCGCCCACGTCCCACAGACCGTCGCTGTGAGTGGCTGAAGGATCGTAAAGGGTGCTGCCTAGCACAAGCCGGGGCGGCATGACAGAGTAATCTATCGTGAGGGTCTCTCCGTCCAGTCCGATTGCCGTCGGCATTGTGGTCCAGCCCTGCGGCAGGTAGCCCTGCAACTGGCTGGCCGTGACCGCAGTAATCTCCGCTGTTGGGTGATCAGCGAGGTAGCTGCGTTGCGCTCCATAGACGGCTTGCAAGGCGAGGGAGCCATTCTTGGCTTTCTGCCATTGCTGCACACCACTGACGCCAAAGCCGATCGCCGCCGTGAGCCCTATGATGAGGGCCAGGACCAGGCTTATCTCAATCAGCGTGAAGCCACCAGGGCGATGTGGGAAGCGGGTCTTCATATCAGGGCGAAGGTTGTGCGGCTATTAGGTCCGCCTGGGCTTTGGTGAGAATGCGCACCTGGCCGGGCTTTGGTACGGCGATCGTGGGTTTGGCGGATTCCGGACTGGGCAAAGTGGCAGTAGCGGGCAGCTCCTTTGGCAGGGTAAAGGTGCCCCGGCGATAAATGGCGACGATGCGCGCTTTGTCTGGCGAGGGGCTGTCCCCAGACGCGGCTTTGGCCGTGATGGGGGCCGTGGACGGTGCTGGTTGATGGTCGCTTTTCAGCGCATCCTTGGACATGCCTGGGACGGGCCGGGGTACCAGCCTCGGTTTGGGCGGGTCCGCAGCCCAGGCGTGCAACACCAGTGCCGGGGTGACCAGGAGGGAAGCAATGCGTGTCTTCACGAATCGTTACATGTTGCCAGAGTTCATCATGCGCGGTCCCATCAGGAAGATGGGCAGCATCGCGCCGGTAAAAACCAGGGCGATGAGGCAGACAGCGGCGGCGAGAGTGAGAAAATTAATGACCTGCGTGAAGTCTGCCATGTAGGCGGCGGTATCCTCCTCATAGATGTCCCGAAGCAGTTCGAGCTGCTGGGGCAAAGAAGCGGATTTTTCGCCGATGCCGATCATGTGAATGACCTGGGGGTCCAGTGACGCATTACGCTTGAGCGCTTCAGCAAAGGGAATGCCGGAGGTTTCATACACCTTCGAGGCACGGAGGAAACCGGCATACATGGCGGTTCCCTCCACTACCTTGGCGGACAGGGCAGAGGCGCGTGCGAGATTGATGCCGTTGGCATAGAGCATCTGCAAAGTGCCTATATAAGACGTTTGCCTCAGGCCCATGACCAGACGGCGCAGCAAGGTCCACTTGCTCATCATCAGGTTGAGCAGCTTCTGTCGGAAGGCTGCGGACCGGATCACTGTTACGGCAAAGGTCACGAGTGCGATGATGAAGAACGGCCACCAGAACTGCACCACATGGCTGAACGAAAAGATCACTTTGGAAAGCGGATCGGGCTCCTGGCGTACGCTCTTGAGCGTATCCTCCACCTGCCGGACAACCCCGGTCTGCGACCAGATAAACAAACCGATCTGGAAGAGAATGACCATGCCCGGCACTATCAGGGCCGTGCGCAGCTTGCTGGTGAACGTCATCTCGGTCTTGATCCGGCGTGCGAGAGCACTGAACGCCTCATGTAGCTGCCCCGCATCGGCGCCAGCCTCAATAATGGTGAGGATGGCGGGATCAAACTTGCGTTCCTTGGCGAAGGCGACGTGTACTGGCAGGCCTGCTTCCAGCCGCTCGCGAATGTTATACAACGTGGTTTGTAGTTCCGGGTCCGGCAGGCCTTGGGCATAGTAAAGCAAGGCGTCCGCGGTGCTGATATTGGCCTTCAACATTGAAGCCAGGCCTCGGAACAGCTTGATCAGTTCTTTGTTGCCAACATGTCTGCGTGCCTTGCCAGTCTTCGCAGCCGAGGAGAGAGGCTTGATTAGTGCTACCCGAAATCCCTCGCGCGCCGCCATCATGCTGGCCTGGTCACGACTCGGTGCACTCAGTTCGACGATCTTGGAGATCTCGGGGTGCTGAACGTTGCGAAGGGTAATGTGAAACAGGGCCATGGCTACTCCTTGTAGGTGAGGTCAAGCACCTTGCGCAGGGCGTCCAGATCGGTGCGTCCCTCGCCAAGAAGCTTGATGCCGTTATCGCGCAATGACGGAAGCCCTGTGTCTCGACGGACCTGCTGTTCCAGTTCGTAAGGGGTGATTTCACCTTTGGAAAGCAGATCGCCCATGAGCGGGCTTATTGGCAGGATTTCAAGGATGGCAGTACGGCCCGCATAACCTCTTCCGTGGCATTCCGAGCAACCGTGCTTGTTATGGACATAGACAGGCTGAGAGGCCCACTTGGGGTCCAGGCTGAACATGCGGATCTCATGTTCGGAAACGCCCGCCTGCTTCTCCCGGCAGCCGGTGCACAGGATTTTCACCAACCGCTGCGCACATGCCGCTTTGAGAGTCTGCGCGATCTTCCATCGCTCCATGCCAAGCTGCTGGAAACGTTCGATGATCTGCGAAGCGCGGGGGGTATGGATCGTGGTGAGCACCTTGTGGCCCGTGATGGCGGCTTCGATGGCCAATTCCGCAGATTCACGGTCACGCACTTCTCCCATGAAGATGATGTCGGGGTCGGAACGCATGAAGCTCGCGATCATCGGTTTGAACTCGCTCGAGTCGCGAAGATCGCAATGAGTGACCCCCGGAATTTCATCTTCAACAGGGTTTTCAAGCGTTAGGATGTTGTCCTCCGGGCGGTTGAGCGCCCGCAGCATCGCATTTAGGGTCGTGGACTTGCCGGACCCTGTGGGGCCGGACATGACGATGATTCCGCTGGGCACGGCCATCGCCTTCTCCAGTTCGAAAAGCGTTTCCGCATCAAAAGCCAGCGTTCCCATGCCCAGACGAGCCTCCAAATGCGTCTTGTCCAGCAAGCGCATGGTGACGTGGTAGCCACGGTACGTGCGGTGCCGTTCGTAGCGGATACCGACGGAACGCCCGTAGTAGCTGGCGGTGAACCGGCCCGAGATCCCTGGCCGCTTACTGCGCTCCTCGGGAGCCAAGCGCATGAGGTTGAGCAAAAAGGCATCAATGCGGTCGCGGAGTTTCAGCGGCATCTCCATGCGCGGGCCGATGTCGCCGTCAATGCGGTAGCAATAGTGACAGCTCAACTTCTCAGTCTTGATGTGAATGTCTGAGGCGCGCTGTTTGATGGCATCGGACACCATGCTGGCCACCAGTTGCGCGATAGGTTCTTCGTGCAGGCGTGTGACGTCGAAGTCGGGAGTTTCGCCGGAGAACTCCTCAACCTCCACGGCTTCGAGTTCGGCGCGGCTTGGTCCAGAGGAGTTGGTGGTCCCTTCAATGACGGCAGACACCTCGGAAGCGAGCGTGACAATCTTGAGCAGTTCGTCATTGGGGAAGCGCCCGGCGCAATAGTCATCGGCGCTGTAATCCCAGGGGTTGGCAACAGCGAGAAGGATCTGATCACTGCTGCGGCGCAACGGAACGAACTGGCCACGGGCGAGCACCGAGGGATCGCAGTAGGCTACGAATTCGGCATCGACGAGATCCCGCACCTGCGGGAAGGCGGGAAGGCCGGCAGCCCTGCCTACGGCCCCGAGAATTCGCGTCTTTGACGACCGATGGACCAAGGCCTCATCGGAGATCGGGTCTGAAGACGTCCAATTGGAGCGCAACTGCTCAACGATCATCCGCTGGATGGTCTCGTTGAACTTTACATCGAGGTTGAGGTTCATGCGGCGAAATGGCGTTGCAGCAGGGTGCTCCACACGGGCAGGTCAACCATAAACGGGAATACAAAGGGCGATTCGCCGCCGGATTGGATGGTCAGCTCATGCCCAATCCACGCGGCAGCGGTCAGCACCGCCACCGGATTGATGGATGCGACATGTATCACACTGGAATCACCTGCGAGGATGGCGGGGCAGCCAAGCAGCGTGCAGGCGGAGCGCAGGGAGGCGCAGTGGTCATACAACGAAGTGGCGCGGCCGGGCAGCGCCCCGAAGGTCCAGCAGTGCAGACGATCGGAAAGCCGCCAGCGCAGCACCAACATCGTTTGCATGCGGTGAATCTCGCCCTCGACGGTCAGGGCATGTTTTTTCGCCAGCACTTCCGCGGTAAACAGCAGAAAGTCTGGAGGGTCGGGAGCTTCCATGCGGACCTTGTAGGCCTTGAGCATTGCCTCCTCCTCATCGGGAGAAAAATAGCCGCCATCCAGCAGGTGTTGGGCGCAGCATGATGCTACTGCGCCGAGCACCGCCAGACGGGGACCGGCATCTGAGGCGGTGAAGGTGGCAGGAAAGGAGATGCCTGTAATTTTTTCGGTGGGCATGCGCAAAAAAGCTTCAGAAATGGGTTAGCGGCGGGCTGGCGCTTCGCCTTTGACGAAGAGGCGGCCAAACCATGTGTGCCTCGGCATCGTTCGGGAGATGACTTGTGGCTGAGGGGTCTTCGAAAGCTCGGATGCCAGCGGTGCCACCTCCACACTTTCTCTGTCAGCGGGCACAGGGAGATTGTTGTTGTATGGCGAGGGCTCGGGCAGAAGAGGCGTGACCGGGGCATCGGGATTGCTGCGGTTGAATCCCGAGTTCCAGCGTGTCTGCCTGTTTATCGGAGCCACTTCGGCATAATTAGAGGCATCGTAAACCTTGGGCGTGATGATAAACACAAGGCTGATCTGCTCCGAGCTCTTGTTCTTGTAACTGAACAGACGGCTCAGGAAGGGCAGCGAACCCAAGACCGGCACCTTGGAGTCCTGGTGACTGTCCGTGCTGTCATAGAAGCCTCCGAGAAAGAGGGACTGCCCATTGGGAATGCGGCTAATACCTTCAATCGTAGACTCGCTGACCCGAGGAAATACATTGCCGCTCTTTCCGGGGACCAGTTCAACAATGTTCGCCACACGTGGCCGCAGCTTCATACGTACGGTGCCATCTGGAAGCAAGGTGGGAGTGACCGATAGAGTTACTCCGATTTCACGGCTCTTTTCAGGCTCATGACTGGGATCGGGGTCCTTCTCATCAATTTTGTAGCGGACTTCATCGGTAGTGGTCTGTCCTGCCGTAGTGGCTGTGACGTTAGAAGTAATGACAGGGAAGC